>NZ_JBXWQZ010000014.1:0-83261 GCF_059612645.1 Ruegeria sp. YKSF131
CATTCCTGCACCGCAGCAAACGCGAAAGACCTGATAAGAAAGGCAATCGCACTCAGCTCAGATGACTACTTTCTGCGTCAGCAACACGTTGTTTTTCAACAGAATCGGCTCAAAGCGGACTTCAACTCGCCACCCCTGACAAAAAAAGCCGGGCCATTCGGCCCGGCAGTCCAACAGGGAGGTGCATGTCATAACCCGGACATGCGCGGGTTGGGAGTAACCTAATTATGAGTACAGGGTATCACTTTGATCCAAGTCAATCCACACCCAGTTAAGACACTAGCCTATATCCACCGGATTCTGTGACCAAAAGGCGCGCATTTGACGGATCGGGCTCAATCTTCTGACGCAGGCGGTAGATGTGGGTTTCCAGCGTATGCGTTGTAACACCCGCATTATATCCCCAAACTTCGTGAAGCAGCACATCCCGCGCCACCACGCCGTCGGTCGAGCGGTACAGGAATTTGAGGATGTTGGTTTCCTTCTCGGTCAGGCGGATTTTTCTGTCCTCTTCCGTGATCAGCATCTTCATCGCCGGTTTGAACGTATAGGGGCCAAGTACAAATACAGCGTCCTCGGATTGTTCGTGCTGGCGAAGCTGCGCACGGATACGTGCCAGAAGCACCGGGAACTTGAATGGTTTCGAAACATAGTCATTCGCGCCGGCATCCAGGCCCAGGATCGTATCGGCATCGCTGTCATGACCGGTCAGCATCAGGATCGGGCTTTTGACACCCTGTTTGCGCATGAGGCGGCAAAGTTCGCGCCCGTCGGTATCCGGCAGACCCACATCAAGAATGACCAGGTCATAGATCGCTTCGCGCGCGCGCTCCATGGCAGAGTGACCGTCTGACGCCTCGAACACGTCAAAGTCTTCGGTCATGACAAGTTGCTCGCTGAGCGCCTCGCGCAGGTCCTCGTCATCGTCCACCAGCAGGATTTTCTTGAGTTGAGCCATTTCCCGGTCCTCCAAACGCTTTTCCATCACTTGCGCGTGGAATATGCAATCAACAAGATTTGCTGCAACCGTTTCACGCCTTCGTGTCAGAGTTCGCGGAAATGTTTCACATTTCCTTTCGAAAGGGCTAGGAGAAAGATTGAGCGTTATAGGGTAACATTGATGAGTCTCATCCCCGATATCACGGAACTTCTCGCCCGGGCTCGGGCTGATCTGCGCATGGGCGTTCCCGTTGCGCTGACCGATGACAGTGGCTTCAGCGTGCTTGCGGTTTCTGCAGAAACGCTCAGCCCGCAGCGTCTGGCCGACCTGAAAAAACTAGGGAATCCGGTGGTGGCCATAACTGGGCGACGTGCTGAAACCCTGAAAGCGCGGGCGTACGACGGGGATCTGGCGCGGGTTTCGATCCCGGCGGATGCGGATATCGCATGGGTACAGGCGGTTGCTGATCCTTCCGACGATCTGAACGCGCCCATGAAGGGCCCGTTGATGACCGAGCGGCACGGCAATGCCAATCTGCACCGTATCGCAATTGCAATGGCCAAATCCGCGCGCATCCTTCCCGCTGTGGTCGTGGTACCTGTCGAGGACGGCAGGGCATTTGCCGCTTCGCTCGGTTTGACCTGCATTGATCACACGCGCGCCACACCTCATCTGGCGGATCGCAGTAGTTTGCACGAAGTCGTCGCGGCCCGCCTTCCGATGGAGGTGTCCGAAGCCGGTCGGTTACACGTATTCCGCCCTGAAGACGGTGGTGAAGAGCACTACGCCGTCGAGATCGGACGCCCAGACCGCGACAAGCCTGTGCTGGCCCGATTGCATTCTGCCTGTTTCACCGGCGATCTGATGGGAAGCCTGAAATGTGATTGCGGCCCGCAACTGCGCGGTGCCTTGGAACAGATGGGGGCAGAAGGTGCAGGCGTTCTTTTGTACCTGAATCAGGAAGGGCGCGGTATCGGTCTGGCCAACAAAATGCGCGCCTATTTCCTTCAGGATCAGGGTTTTGACACTGTTGAGGCGAACCACAGGCTGGGTTTTGAGGACGATGAACGCGATTTTCGGCTTGGGTCGGACATATTGAAGTCGCTGGGCTTCAATTCTGTCCGCTTGCTGACCAACAACCCGGCCAAGATCGCCATGATGGAGCGAACAGGTATCGCAGTAACCGAGCGTGTCCCTCTGAGGGTTGGCGAAACCTCTCACAACCGGGGATACCTGGCAACCAAGGCCAAGAAATCAGGGCATCTGCTTTGACCCCAGGCGATCTTGTTCTGACCCCGCGCGGCATCCGGTTTCTTGGCAGGGAGTTCCCTTGCTCCGTGGGCAAAGGCGGGTTGAGCAACGCAAAACGCGAAGGCGATGGCGCGACCCCAACTGGACATCATCGAATCGTCGGTATGCTGTACCGGGCCGACCGAATGGCCGCCCCCAGCAAATGGGCCCGTGCCATTGGCCCACGGGACTTGTGGTCTGACGACGTGTCTGAAAGCAGATACAACCACATGGTCAGCGCACCCTATGCATTCAGCCACGAAAAGCTGCGCCGCGCCGACCCGTTATATGATCTGATTCTGTTGACCGACTGGAACTGGCCAAACGCGGTTCCGGGCAGAGGGTCAGCGATTTTTCTGCACCAATGGCGCAGACCCGGTTATCCAACCGAAGGCTGCATTGCCTTTCGCCGGGATCATCTGCACTGGATCGCAGGGCGCATTGCCCCCGGATCACGGCTGATCATTCCTGAGGTTTAACCCGTTCGCCAAAGATGGCCGAGCCAACGCGCACATGTGTCGCGCCAAGGGCGATGGCCTGTTCGAAATCTTGACTCATTCCCATAGACAATCCATCAAGCCCGTTGCGTGCGGCGATTTTGGCCAATAGCGCAAAGTGCAAAGCCGGCTCTTCATCGACCGGGGGAATGCACATCAATCCACACACAGGCAGATCCAATGACCTGCACTCGGCAATGAAACCATCCGCGTCCGCAGGAAGGATACCGGCCTTTTGGTCTTCCTCACCGGTGTTGACCTGAATGAACAGGTCCGGACAGGTTCCCATTTCCTGTGCCAAACGCGCCAGTGTCTTGGCCAGTTTGGGTCGATCTACCGAATGGATCGCATCGCACAGTTCCATCGCGTGACGGGCCTTGTTGGTCTGCAACGGGCCAATGAGGTGCAGATCAATACCCTCGAACTGTTCTTTGAACGCGGGCCACTTGCTTGCTGCTTCCTGCACGCGATTCTCGCCAAAACATCTGTGCCCCTGCTCAAGAACCGCCTGCACCCTTTCATTCGGCTGCACTTTGGACACGGCAATCAGTTTGACAGAACCAGCCGGTCTGTCCGACCTGGCTTCGGCTTTGGCGATACGTGCGGTGATGTCTTGCAGCGACATGGGACCCTCATCCTGTTTTGCGCAGAAAAACACCAAGTCGGCGCAAAAGAAAAGGGCGAGTCCGAAGACCCGCCCTTAAACCTTGCGGTTCAGATCAGCTTAGAAGTTGAACTGAGCACCGAAGTCAGCAACCATGGTCGAGTCTGTGCAGCTGTCACAGTCGTTGACACCGATACCACCGCGCAGCGATGCACCGCCGCCCAGGTCGTAGATCGCGCCAACAGCAACCTGCTGAGTATCAGCAGACGCGTTACCGTCACCGTAGGTGAACAGCAGGGTGGTTGCAGCACCCAGGTTGTAGGCAGCCGACAGACCCCATGCGGTACCGTCAGTTGCAGTAACTTGAGTTGCGTCGTCTGCAACAAACAGAGTACCCGAGAAGTCACCCCATTCGCCACCCAGGGTCAGAACGGTCAGGCTCGGATCGCTTACACCAGCAACACCAGCGTCGGTCTGGCCGTAGGCCAAAGCAGCTGTGATGTTGTTGAAGGTGTAGGTTGCGCTGATGTCCCAACGGTCAGCGTCAACAGGTGCACCGTTCAGAGCTACAGTCGCTTGGTCGTACGATGCGCCAAACGAGAAGTCACCAACCGAGTACTGGAAGAACACGGCGTTCGAACCCGAACCGGTCGACGAGTAACCCAGGAAGCTGTAGTCAACGCCCGAGTACTGACCTGCGAACAGTTCCAGACCTACTTCGTTGCCGTAGTAGTTTGCCAGGTTGTCGAAGGCACCTGCAACGTTACCGGCGTCAACACGCAGGCCACCGTAGATGACCGAGAAGCGTGCGCCGTTCAGACCGGCAGAGTTTGCTTCGCCGGTGCCGCTGTTTTCGTCAGCTTGCAGACGAACGCGGCCTTCGAAACGAACGCCACCGTCGGTTTCTGCAATGCCGTCGATGTTCAGACGGAAGCGCGAAACCAGGATCGCGTCGTCAGTTTGAACAACAGCAGTACCAACGCCTGTCGCGGTACCGGTTGTCTGGATGTTTACAACGGTACCGCTACGATCTTCAACGTAGCCAATACCAAAACGGCCATAACCGCTGAAGTTAATTTCAGCTGCTGCAACGCCTGCGGTCGCGATCAGCGCCGTCGATGCGAAGAGAACTTTTTTCATCTTGTTTCCCTCGGTTTCAAAAGAGTTATCTACTCGACATATGCCTCGGCACATGTCTCAGCACGGACACCGTTTCGCTCTTTTTGCCCCCTTTGCGCAAGCTTGGCATAAAGACGTGGGCGTCATTGAGGTCAAATTGGTGCAAGGATGCCACAGTCAGCTTTCGCCCCGATGCAGCTGATACACTTACATTTCAGAAGAATGGGCTTGTTGCAGCGGGGGTCCTTGGCTAGGAGTATCCCCTGAATACTGTAGAACATGTGAAACAGGACCTGTTTGCAATGCGCCTGCCGACGATTTTGGGAATGATCCTGCTGACCGCCGCTCTTTCGGCATGTGGGCAGAATCGAAACGCTTCAACAACATACTCCCCCAACATCGCTGGCGGCAATTCGGACGAACAGGAGCTGAATGACCCCGAGCGGGCAACTATCTGGGACATCTTTGACCGCAGCACCGCCGAACAGACAACAAACGTGAACCGGTATCTTTGGGCGGCTTCGCTGGATGTGCTGAGCTTCCTGCCAGTGCAAGAGGTTGATCCGTTTACCGGTGTAATCGTAACGGGTTATGGCACGCCTCCGGGCGGCGGCCGATCCTACCGGGCAACTGTTCATATCAGCGATCCGGCGCTTGCCGCGCGCTCTTTGTCGGTTGCGCTGCAATCAAGCGGGGGGGCTCCGGTGAGTGCGGCAACATCCCGCGCAGTCGAGGATGCGATTCTGTCGCGCGCCCGGCAACTACGCATAGCAGACAACAAGTTCTAGCAACCCGCCGAAAATCACAATATTACCACGCCGGGTTCCTACCCGGCGTTTTCATTCACGAAGGACCGCACAATGTCGCGCTACTCGGCCACTGAAATCGAAGCAAAATGGCAGGAGGCCTGGGACAAGGCCGGGATCTTCACCGCTAACCACAAGGCGGACAAGCCGAAATACTATGTGCTTGAGATGTTTCCCTACCCGTCTGGCCGAATCCATATGGGGCATGTGCGCAACTATACGATGGGTGACGTGATCGCCCGGCACAAGCTGGCGACGGGCCATAACGTGCTGCACCCGATGGGCTGGGACGCATTCGGGATGCCTGCGGAAAATGCCGCGATGGCCATCGGGGGTCATCCGAAGGACTGGACCTACAGCAACATCGCCGACATGCGCGACCAGATGAAACCACTTGGCCTGTCCATCGACTGGTCTCGTGAGTTCGCGACCTGCGACCCCGAGTATTACGGCCAGCAACAGGCGCTGTTCCTCGATATGCTCGATGCCGGGCTGGTCTATCGCAAAAACGCTGTGGTGAACTGGGACCCGGTCGACATGACCGTTCTGGCCAACGAGCAGGTTGAAAATGGTCGTGGCTGGCGTTCGGGTGCATTGGTAGAGCGACGCGAGCTGACCCAGTGGTTCTTCAAGATCTCGGACTATTCCGAAGAATTGCTGGATGCGCTGGACACTCTGGACAACTGGCCCACCAAAGTGCGCCTGATGCAGGAGAACTGGATCGGCAAATCCCGTGGTCTGCAATTCGGCTTTGAACGCACAGACGGCGGCGATCCGATCACCGTCTATACAACCCGCCCCGACACGCTGCTGGGCGCATCTTTCGTTGGCATCTCGCCCGATCACCCGATCGCAAAACAGCTTGAAGCCGAAAATCCAGAAGTGGCTGAATTCGTGGCCGAATGTCGTAAAGGTGGTACCACTGAGGAAGCCATAGAAACCGCAGAAAAGCTGGGCTTTGACACAGGCATCAAGGTCAAGCACCCGCTGGACCCGAGCTGGGAACTGCCGGTCTGGATCGCCAATTTCATCCTGATGGATTACGGCACGGGCGCAATCTTTGCCTGCCCTGCGCATGATCAGCGTGACCTCGACTTTTGCCGCAAATACGGCCTTCCCGTAGTCGACACATTCTTTACACTGGATGACGACACGCCGGTCGACAAAATTGCATTCGTCCCGCCGAAAACCGAGAAAGTCCGCTGGGTGAACCACTTCGCCGGTTTGACCGAAGCGACAGGCGAAGAAGCCATCAACGCCACCGTCGATTTTGCTGAACAAGCCGGTTGGGGCGAGGGTGTCACCAAATACCGTCTGCGGGACTGGGGCCTCAGCCGTCAGCGCTATTGGGGGTGTCCGATTCCCGTCGTGCATTGCGAAAGCTGCGGTGTGGTTCCCGAGAAAAAAGAAAACCTGCCAATCCGCCTGCCCGACGATGTCACATTCGACAAACCGGGTAACCCGCTGGACCGCCACCCGACCTGGCGCGATTGTTCCTGCCCGTCTTGTGGCGCACCGGCCAAGCGCGAAACCGACACGATGGATACCTTCGTCGATTCGTCGTGGTATTTCGCGCGCTTTACCGCTCCGCGTGCGGAAACACCCACCGATCTGGCCGAGGCCGAATATTGGATGAATATCGACCAGTATATCGGCGGCATTGAGCACGCGATTCTGCACCTGCTTTATTCCCGGTTCTTTGCGCGGGCGATGCACCTCACCGGGCACTTGCCGACGAAGGCCATCGAGCCGTTCGACGCGCTGTTCACGCAAGGCATGGTGACGCATGAGATTTACCAGACGCGCGACGCCAACGGCCGCCCGGTCTATCACCTGCCCGAGGATGTAACCAACGGCAAACTGGCCGATGGCACAGAGGTCGAAATCATCCCCTCAGCCAAGATGTCGAAATCCAAGAAAAACGTGGTCGACCCGGTCAGCATCATTTCGGCCTTTGGGGCCGACACGGCCCGCTGGTTCGTGTTGTCCGATTCGCCACCCGAGCGGGACGTGGAATGGACGGCGGCAGGGGCCGAAGCCGCCTATAAGCACTTGAATCGCGTTTGGAACCTGTGTGACAGGATCGGCGCCATGGACGCCGATGCAGCGGGCGAAACCGATGAGGATCTGTTGCGCGAGATGCACAAAACCATCCGCGACGTGACATTGGGTGTCGAAAGCTTTGGCTTCAACGCAGCCATCGCCAAACTATACGCCTTCACCAATACACTGGCAAAATCCAAGGCCGGTGCGGCGGCTCAGAAACAGGCAATCAAAACACTGGCCCAGTTGATGTCGCCGATGACGCCACATCTGGCGGAAGATATCTGGGCGCATCAGGGCGGTGAGGGCCTTGTGGCTGTCGCCCCGTGGCCCGTCGCAGATGAAGCGATGCTGGTTGATGACACCGTCACCCTGCCGATCCAGATCAACGGCAAGCGTCGCGCGGAAATCAGCGTTCCAAAAGATATGGACAAAGCCGAGGTTGAAAATATCGCGCTCAGCACCGAAGCTGTCCAAAAGGCGCTGGATGGCAACGCGCCGAAGAAAGTTATCGTTGTTCCGGGCCGGATCGTGAATGTCGTTGTTTGATCGCAGAACATTGCTTGTGATGCCGCTGGCGCTGGCTGCCTGCGGCTTTCAACCGGTTTATGCTCCGAGTGGGTCGGGCTCTGCCTTGTTCGGTCGGGTGGCGGTATCTGCGCCAAATACCGTTGAAAGCTATCTTCTGGTTCAGAACCTTGAACAACAACTGGGCCGCAGCGCGGGCTCTATCAGCGATTACGCTCTGGATGTTCAGGTCTCGACCGAAACCCGCGGCGCGGCCATAACCACGACGAACGAGACAACGCGGTACACGATTGATGGACGGGCCCAATACGCGTTGAAATCCAATGAGACCGGGCAAGTCGCAGCGTCCGGCACCGTAACCGATTTTGTGGGCTATTCTGCTTCGGGCTCTACCGTGTCGACGCTGGCTGACGAACGCGATGCGAAAGAACGCCTGATGGTGATCCTGTCCGGGCATATAGTGAACCGCCTGTATTCAACACCGGGCTTGTCCAAATGAAGTTGAGCCCGCGCGAGGCTGACGGGTATTTCACCAAGCCGGATGCGGACAAGACCGGGCTGCTGATCTATGGTGCGGATGCCATGCGGGTGGCGCTTAAGCGGCAACAGGTTCTGGCCGCCCTGCTTGGTCCCGGTGCGGAAGAGGAAATGCGCCTGACCCGTCTGCCGGGCGGTGACTTGCGAGGCGATCCGGCGTCTCTGCTGGACGCAGTCAAGGCGGTTGGGTTTTTCCCCGGCCCGCGCGCGGTGTTTGTGGAAGACGCCACCGAAACCGCCTCGCCTGCGATTCTGGCCGCACTTGAAGATTGGACCCCCGGCGACGCTCAGATCATCGTGACGGCTGGTCAGCTGAAACCAAACTCAAAAATCCGCAAAGCGTTCGAAGGGCATCCCGCGGCCTATGCGATCGGCATTTATGACGACCCGCCATCGCGCGCAGAGGTCGAGCGGGTTCTGACCGAGGCGCATCTGAATAACATCCCCCGCGATGTCATGTCTGCCATCAGCGAACTGGCCAACAGTCTCAGCCCTGGTGACTTCACCCAAACCATTGAGAAACTGTCGCTTTACAAGCGTGGTGACAACTCTGAGTTGACCATGGAAGACATCGAAGCCTGTACCCCGCGTTCGACCGAGGCGGCGCTTGACGACGTGCTGAACGTGGTTGCAGAAGGCCGCGCCGGTGAGATCGGACCGCTGATCCGGCGGTTGCAGGCACAGGGTACCAACGGGGTAACTCTGTGTATTGGGGCAACCCGGCATTTCCGCACCCTTTATGCCTGCGCCTCGGATCCCGGTGGTGCGGCGCAGGGTATCGGCAAGTTGCGCCCGCCGGTTTACGGCAAACGGCGTGACCGTATTCTGCGTCAGGCACAGGGCTGGGGCGCGCCCAAGCTGCAAACTGCTCTGACCGTTCTTACGGATACCGACCTCTCCCTGCGCTCCGCCGGACAGACCGCCCCCTCAATGGCACTGGTCGAGCGCGCAATGATTCGTCTGGCGATGCTTGCGCGGTCGCGCTGAGTTACTTGCCCTGATCCAGCCAATCGGCAGCGGCCCGACCGGCCCAGCGGCCAGTGGCAAGACAGGCTGTCAAAAGATACCCCCCGGTCGGCGCTTCCCAATCCAGCATCTCACCGGCGCAGAACACGCCCGGCATGGTCTTCAGCATCAGCCCGTCACCCAACGCGGATCGTTTCACGCCACCTGCCGTCGAAATGGCCTCATCCATCGGTCGCAGCCCCGCGTGCAGGATTGGCAGTTTCTTGAGGACCGTCACTTCGCCGGGCAGCGGCAAGTGACTGCGTATTGCCATCTCGTGAAACACGGCGATCTTCTGCGGTGACAGGTTCAACGACTTTCTCAACCATTGCGAAAGTGTGGTTTTCGACTTTCTGGAAGACCAACGCGCCTGCAAGGACTGCTGTTCCAGGTCGGGCACCAGATCGACAAAAAGTAGCTGCCCTTTGCGCAAAGCAGGGGTGAGAGTGTAAAGCCCCCCTCCCTCCAGCCCGGTTGCCGAGATCGCAGCCTCGCCGCGGCTATCCAGGTCACCGGCCTTCCACCGAACCGACTTCAGCGCCGCCCCGAAATGTGGCTGCATATGAGTGCTCCAGTCCACCGACAGGGCTGAATTCGCAGGTTCAAACGGTGCCAGTTCGACGCCCCTGTCAGACAGGATTTGCGCCCAATGACCATCCGACCCAAGGCGGGCCCAGCTGGCCCCGCCCAGCGCAAGCACGGTTACAGCAGCAGTCAGGTTTTGCGGCCCGGCCGGTGTGTCGAATACCAGCGCATCAGCTTCCCAACCCTTCCATCGCCAACGGGTTTTGATCTCAACCCCGGCTGTGCCCAGTCGCGCAAGCCATGCGCGCAACAAAGGCGACGCCTTCATGGCCTCGGGAAAAACCCGCCCGGTAGAACCTGTGAATAATATCTGTCCCAGTCCACGCGCCCAGTGCTGCACGGCTTGCGCATCACAGGCGGTGATCATCGGGCGCAACCAGTCCGCCGCATCGGCATAAGACCGCATCAGTGTCTCAGGCGGTTCGTCCTTTGTCAGGTTCAGCCCCGATTTACCTGCCATCAGAAATTTGCGCGCAACCGAGGGCTTGGCTTCGGCAACCAGTACGGAATGCCCGGCCTCGGCCAGTTGCTCGGCCGCCATCAACCCTGCGGGGCCTGCTCCGATCACGACTGCCTGCGCCATTCGCACCCTCTTGCCTTCGCCATCTATCGGCGCAAGTTTCAAACCATCATGGCGAACAACGATCCGATCTGCCCGCTCTGCGACCGCCCGATCCCCAGCGGGGGTGGCAGCCTGCATCATCTGATCCCAAAACTCAAAGGAGGCAAGGGCGGACCCACCGTTCTTCTGCACCAGATTTGCCACAAAGAAGTCCATGCCACCCTGACCGAGGCCGAACTGGCGCGCTGTTACAACACGATCGCAGCCTTGCGCGCGCATCCCAGGCTTGAGAAATTCCTGATATGGGTGCGTGAACGCCCACCCGGATTTCGGTCGAAAGTTCCGGGCAAGCGACGCAACAGGTGATCAGCCCGGCAAGACCGTATCGCCAAAGGCGTCTTTCAAAGGTGCGGCCAACCCTTCGACTTCTATTCCCCGGTAATCCGGTACAGGCGCAAACTCTGCACCCGCAAGATGCTGGAATTCCAGTGTCGTATACGGTCGTTTCCACAACCACTCGCGATTCTCGACGGCCCACAAATCGGCGTTTGGAGGGGTTTCGTCGGTAAAGGCATAGAAATGCAGATCAAAGCCATGGGGGGCCACCTCTTGCATTGACAGCAAGGACATACCTTGCGCGCGCCAAAACGCGTCCTCACCCGCGATATCACCGGTCCGAAGGGTTATCTGACCGATCCGGGCCTGCGCAAACGGAGCATCCGGATCTGCCACCTGTGCCGGTTTGTTGCCTTCGAAATCATGTTGCAGCAATTCGATGACAAACCCATCGGGATCAGCCAGATGGCACATGTACCCGATATCCAGAAACTGGCTCGGCGCGCTTACCGCAGTACCCAGCG
Organism: Ruegeria sp. YKSF131; assembly: GCF_059612645.1. NCBI lineage: Bacteria > Pseudomonadati > Pseudomonadota > Alphaproteobacteria > Rhodobacterales > Roseobacteraceae > Ruegeria > Ruegeria sp. YKSF131. Next base: position 11,377 of record NZ_JBXWQZ010000014.1, read on the forward strand.
CTCGCAAATGCGCTGCCGCAAGATCGACATCAGGGACGGTAATTCCGATCTTCCAATATCTTTGGCCCCGGTCATGGGTGTATCCGCCGCCACCCGGCAGCAGCAGCAGGTCCGCATCTTCAGAGTTGTAGCCGACGCGGCAACCTGACCCCTGCGGGTAAACCCGCATACCCAGAACGTCGCGATAGAATACGGCCAGTCTTTTCGGGTCAGTGACCCGCAACCGAATGGCCGAAATCCTCATGAACACATCCTTGCGATGTCCCTGGCAATAACGGGGTCAGCGTTCACGCTGTCTGTCACAAGCTCACGCGCGGTTTTCATCAGGTGATCGGATTCGACAATCCGATCAACCAGACCAAAGTCATACGCCTCTTGCGCGGTGATCTTCTGACCTGACATCAGGATCAACTTAGTTCTGGCCGGACCCACCAATGCCGCCAACCGTTTCGGATCGGACGGTTGCGGCAGAAACCCCAGCTTCATCACCGGATAGAAAAACTTGGCCGTTGGCACCGCAATGCGAAGGTCACAGGCCAAAGCCATGCCATTGGCCCCGCCAGCCAGAGTGCCGTTCAATGCCGCAATGGTCAGACAGGGCAATGCGGCGATGGCACCGGACAGTCTTTCCCAGACGTCAGAGGTGGCCAGACCGGCGCGCGCCTCGTCCAGATCGGCCCCCGCGCTGAACACTTTGCCCGCGCCCGTCAGGATCAGCGCCCGCGCGCTGGTTGCGGCCTCGGCAATCCCGGCCAGTTCATTCAGCATCGCTCCGGTCAGGGCGTTTGCCTTTTCGGGATTGTTGATCGTAACGACCCACAGGCCATCCTGTTTCGTCAGGTCGATCATATCAACCCGACCCTTTTTCGGATGTCTTCCAGGCGCAGCGAGATTTCCGTTCCCAAGTATTCGTCCGCGCCCTTGGAACACATCCACAACAGGGCACGTGCTGGCCAATCTGCAGGAATATGCGCTTCCCAATCCAGTTGACTGACCGGATTGATGCCGCTTGCCTTTATGGACCGCTGCATATCCGTGGCAACCGTCCCCGGCGACAGCCCCATTGCGCGAATGCCGTGTTGGGCTTCTTCCAGATGCAGGCATTCCGTCAGCATTTTTGCCCCGGCCTTTGACGCGCAATAATGGCTCCACGCCTCAACCGGGTTGGACGCCGCGCCGGACGAGACGGTCAGAATGCTTCCGCCCCCGGCGGCCCGCATCACCGGCAATGCCGCACGCATCCCGTAGAAAACGCCTTTGAGGTTGATGTCGATGGCTTTGCTCCAGGCCTCAGGATCGGCGTTGGAAAGATGAAAGATCGGATCGATCACACCGGCATTGCCAATCAGAACATCCAGCCCGCCGAACCGATCCACACAAGTGGCCACAGCCTGCTCGACCTGCGCGAAATCGCTGACATCGCAGGCCAGCGCGATGGCCTGATCACCCAGATCAGCGGCCAAGGCATCAATCTGATCGCGGCTGCGGGCCACCAATGCGACATTGGCCCCGGCTGCGGCAAAAACGCGCCCCGCTTCGGCCCCGATGCCACGGCTGGCCCCGGTTATCAGAACTGTTTTCCCCTGCATTCGCCTCTCCTCACGCATTGTTATTGATCCCGGCAACAGGCGTAACGCGGAAACGGGGAAATGGTCCAGCCCTTGCCCCCTTGACGATAGGTGCCACAACCCCGACCATGCGCCGCAAATTGATCAAGAAGGGTTACCTTATGTCCGTTTTCCTCCACCGCAGCTGCGGTGCTGTTCTGGCTTATGCCGTCGCGACCCAGGGCGCGTTCGCCGACCTTACTGCAAATGATGTCTGGTCCGACTGGCAAAGCTATTTCACATCAATGGGCTACACCGTTACAGGCGACGAAAGCATCGCCGGTGACGTCACCACAATTTCGAACATGACACTTTCTTTGACCTTTCCGGAAGAAGACGGGCAGTTCCAGATGGTCATGCCGGAAATGACGCTGACCGAAAATGGTGACGGAACCGTTACCATCGGATTGCCCGAGAGCTTTCCCATGGACGTCACGGGAACAGCCGACGATGAAGAGTTTGCAGCCAAAGTGATTTATTCGCACAGCCAGCTGAACATGGTCGTTTCGGGTACACCCGAAGACATGACTTATGACTACACCGCTGACAAACTGGGCATTGCACTGGATTCGATTGAAGTTGATGGCGAACCGCTGCCGAACGAGGTTTTCAGCATCGCGGTCGAAGCAGGTGATCTGGCCGGTCGGTCGCGGATGCAAATCGGCGAACACCGAAACATCACTCAGATATTCAACAGCGATACACTGACCTATAACCTGAACTTTCAGGATCCGGAAAGTGGTGAAAGCGGGCTGATCAATGGCCAACTGGGCCAACTGGCCTTTGAAGGCGAAAACGTGATCCCACTGGATTTTGACATGTCTGATCCGCAGGCGTTTTACCAAGCGGGTTTCGCCTTTGATGGCACGTTTACCTATGCATCCGGCAGCACCGATCTGAGCGGGACCAGCGAAGGACAGGCGTTCTCGATGAACAGCACCTCGGAGGGTGGGCACTTTGCCGCCAGCATCGACGCCGAGCGCATCGCCTATGACATCGCGCAGAACAGCACCAAACTGGCGGTGACAACAGCGGATCTGCCGTTCCCGATCGAGTTGTCCATGGCCAGTGCAGGGTTGAACTTCGAATTCCCGATCCAGCAATCGGACGAAATACAGCCCTTCGCCTTTGGCCTCAACATGACCGATTTCACCATGTCTGATGTCCTGTGGGGCATTTTTGACCCGGCAGGCGCGCTGCCCCGCGATCCGGCGACAATCGCGCTGGAAACGACCGGCACGGCAAAAGTTCTGATGAACATCTTCGATCCGGAAATTGACGTTGAGTCGGATGAGACTCCGGGTGAGTTACATTCGCTGAAAATCAGCCAGCTTCTGGTTTCGTTGGTTGGTGCCAAACTGACCGGTGATGGCGATTTCGCCTTCGACAATTCGAACACAGAAGAGTTTGGCGGAATGCCTAGCCCAAGCGGCGTGGCGAACCTGAAACTTGTTGGCGCCAATCAGCTGATCGATACGCTGATCGGCATGGGCCTCATTTCGGACGACGATGCACTGGGCGCGCGGATGATGATGGGTCTGATGGCTGTCCCCGGCGATGAGCCTGACACCCTGAACTCGACCATCGAATTCACGGAAGACGGTCAGGTTTTGGCGAATGGCCAGCGTATCAAGTGATACCTATCTGAAAGGGCCGCGCAGTGCGGCCCTTTCCATTCCTGTGAACCTTGTGCCAAACCCGGTAGCGGCATGGATTTATCCCGATCCACACAGCACAATCCGGTCACAGGTCTTGCGGGGCGGGCGGTGCAAGGCTAGGTCCTTGGCAATCAACCCGGAGACCTCATGACCCGCTCACCAGAAGAAATCAGCCAACAATTGCTCGATGTTGCTCGCCGGGCAGGCGCAGAAGCGGCAGATGCCATCGTTCTCGAAGGGTCCTCGGTCTCGGTCGATGTGCGGGGCGGAGCACTGGAACATGCGGAACGCTCGGAAGGCGCTGATCTGGGCTTGCGTGTGTTTCTGGGCAAGCGGTCAGCCATTGTGTCCAGCTCTGACAGGCGCCCGGAAACCCTTGCGGCGATGGCCGAACGCGCCGTGGCCATGGCAAAAGAAGCGCCCGAAGATCCCTATTCCGGGCTGGCGGACAAAAGCCAACTGGCCAGTGACTGGGATATTCAGTCACTGGAATTGCTGGACTCCGCCCCGGCCCCGTCCGCAGAAAGCTTGATGCAGGATGCGCTGGCCGCCGAGGCCGCAGCACTGGCGGTAAAAGGCGTCACGCAGGTGTCGGATGCGGCTGCAAGCTATGGAACGCACCGGGTGCATCTGGCGGCTACAAACGGGTTTTCCGGTGGGTATGAGCGCAGCAGCCGATCCATCTCATGCGTTGCGATCTCGGGTGAAGGCACCGGGATGGAGCGCGACTATGACGGTGACAGCCGGACGTTTCAATCCGACCTGCGCGACGCGGCTGAGATTGGGCGCACAGCAGGGGAACGCGCTGTGCAACAGGTTGGCGCGCGCAAACCGGCGACCGGCAGTTTCCCGGTGTTGTTTGATGAACGTATCTCGTCTTCGCTGATCGGGCATCTTCTGGCCGCCAGCAATGGGGCCGCGATTGCGCGCGGCGCGTCTTGGCTGAAGGATTGCCTGGGGCAAGACGTGCTGCCCGCGCATCTGTCACTGATCGAAGATCCGTACCGCCCGCGTATCTCTGGCTCGCGCCCATTTGATGCCGAAGGTCTGCCCACGCAGCGCCGGGTGATCGTGGAAAACGGTGTCCTGACGGGCTGGACATTGGATCTGTCGAGTGGCCGCAAGCTGGGAATGGACTCAACAGGCAACGCTGCGCGCGGTGTGTCCGGCCCACCCTCACCCAGCAACTGGAACCTGAGCCTTACGCAGGGAACCCGCAGTCGCGACGATCTGTTGCGCGATATGGGCACCGGTTTGCTGGTCACGTCCATGATCGGATCGACGATCAACCCCAATACGGGCGACTATTCCCGTGGTGCATCAGGTTTTTGGGTCGAAAACGGTGTGATCACGCATCCTGTCAACGAATGCACAATCGCAGGCAATCTGCGTGATATGCTGCGGCGGATCATTCCCGCCAATGACGCCCGCCCATATTTGTCGCGCGTGGTCCCGTCGCTGTTGATCGAAGGAATGACACTTGCCGGCAACTGATCTGCCCCTTCTGATTGAGGCCGCGATTGAGGCCGGCAAGATCGCTACACGCTATTCCGGGACGCAGGCACAGCGTTGGGACAAACCCGGTGGCGCCGGTCCGGTGACCGAGGCCGATCTGGCCGTCAACGCGATGCTGGAAGAAAAGCTGTGCGCTGCGCGACCGGGCTATGGCTGGCTCAGCGAGGAATCCGAGGATTCGCCCGAGCGGTTGAACCGCAGCAACGCCTTTATCGTCGATCCGATTGACGGCACCCGCAGTTTTACCGAAGGCGCGCGCACCTGGGCGCATTCGCTGGCCGTTGCAGTCGATGGCATTGTGACTGCCGCTGTAATCTACCTGCCGATGCGCGACTTGCTTTATGCTGCGGCGCAGGGTCAGGGCGCCACTCTCAACGGGCAAAAGATCACGACATCGAAAACGCCTGAGCTATTGCAATCGCAGGTTCTGGCCGCCAAACCAAATCTGGATGCACAGCACTGGCGCAATCAGAATGTTCCAGCCTTCCACCGCGCATATCGACCCTCGCTTGCCTATCGCATGGCGCTGGTCGCGCAGGGGCGGTTCGACGCCATGCTGACCCTTCGCCCCAGCTGGGAATGGGACATTGCCGCTGGTGATCTGATCATCCGAGAGGCAGGCGGCGTCTGTTCAGACCGTTTGGGTCAACCGCTGATCTTCAACAATGCCCACCCCAGGCTGAATGGCGTAATCGCCGCCAGCACTGCGATCCACGCGCAACTGTCTGCTCAGCTGGACCCGATCGGGCCCGGAATCGGCGCATGAGCAAACCGCGCTCATTAAGCCTTGCCGCTTATCGGGTGCTGTCCTGGAGAATGCGGAACGGCGTTGGTGTAAAAACCGACCTGCCACGCCCCGAAGGCGAGGTCGTGTGGATGCACGTCGCCACGCCAGACCGCCTGCGGGCGGTGAGTGATTTTTGTCGCCGGTTGCTTCAGTCCCGATCCAAGCTGCATTTTCTACTGACCGCTCCGCCGGACGCGGATCTGTCTGTCTGGCCGGAATGCAGCTTTCCCCTGATCAACCTGCCTCAGGAACAGAGCGGGGCCGCGCGTGACTTTATCGAATACTGGCGCCCAGGTATCGGGATTTGGGTCGGCGGTGATTTGATGCCCAACATCATAACCCGAGCCGATGAACAGGCTGTACCCCTTGTGTTGTTTGACGCCCAGTTTACCGTTGCACTGTCCCGGAACGCGCGCTGGCTGCCAGACATAACCAGAGTGACCTTTAGCTGCTTTCGCAAGATACTGACTGCAAATTCTGAAACCGCCCGTCACATCCGGAGACTTGGCATCCCGTTTTCAACAGTCGAAGAATCGCCGCCTTTGCGCATCAGCCCAAATCCAAGACCTTGGCCAGAAGACGAGCTGATCGAAACCAACCACACGCTTGCAGGGCGACCTGTTTGGTTGGCTGCCTGGGTGCAGGACAAAGAGTTCATTTCGGTTCTGACAGCACATCGTCAGGCATTGCGCCTTTTGCACCGGCTGGTTCTTGTACTTCACGTCGCCGACGTTCACGAAGCTGCCCCCCTAAAACGGAGGCTGGAGGCGATGGATCTACGCTGTGTTAACTGGGACGATGGCGACTTGATCGAAGACAGCACGCAGGTCGTTCTGACTGCGGACCCAGAAAATCTGGGGTTGTGGCACCGTGTGTCGGCAGTGACGTTCATGGCCAGTTCACTGGAACGCGGTGCAGGCGGTCAGGACCCGTCCGACGCAATCGCGCTGGGGTCTGCCATAATTTCTGGACCATTCGTGCATCGCCATCACGAGCTTTACGCCCACCTGCAACAGGCAGGCGCAGCCAAGGAGGTCAAGTCAGCAACCGAGTTGGGCGATGCCGTCGTACAGCTTCTGGCACCGGACCGCGCCGCTGACATGGCTTTGGCAGGATGGCAGATAATCACCGAAGGTGCGCCGCAGGCAGACACTCTCATCGAATTGGTGCAGGATATTCTGGACGAGAGGAGCGCAGATCATGCGGGCACCTGAGTTCTGGAACACTCCTCCGGACCAGCCGGATCTGAGGGCACGGCTGCTGGCCCCGCTGGGCCGCTTATATGCCGCAGCGACAGCCCGCAGGATTGCCTCGAAATCGGGGGAAAATCCCGGTGTGCCCGTGATCTGCATCGGCAATCTGAATGCAGGTGGAACCGGGAAAACGCCCACCGTCATCTGGACCCTCGAACAACTGGGTAATGCCTGGCACAAGCCCCATGTCGTGACACGAGGACATGGCGGGTCACTGGAAGGCCCGGTGCAGGTCGATCCGGGCAGGCACACCGCCGCCGAGGTGGGGGACGAGCCGCTGTTGCTGGCGATGTTTGCCGAGGTCTGGGTTGCCAAGGATCGGGCGGCGGGTGCGCGTGCAGCGGCCGCGGCGGGGGCAACGGTGATCGTTCTGGATGATGGTTTTCAGAACCCTTCGGTCGCCAAGGATTTCTCGATTATCGTTGTGGACGCCCAGCGCGGATTTGGAAACGGATTATGCCTGCCAGCCGGTCCACTGCGAGAGCCGGTCGATACCGGCCTGCAACGGGCCGACCTTGTGCTGTCCTTGGGTGAAGAGGCGGCACAAAAGGTGTTTGCCAACAACTGGAAAGACCGGTTGACCGTTCCTCATGTCACCGGGGCAGTCGAACCCCTGCAAACCGGTATGGATTGGTCAGAAACGCGTGCGTTGGCGTTTGCAGGAATCGGCTATCCCGAAAAGTTCTTCCAAACCCTGCGTCGGTTGGGTGTGGATCTGGTCCGGGCCGAGGCGTTGGACGATCACCAACCGTTGACACAGGCCCTGATGACCCGGCTGGAAAACGAGGCGCGTTTGCTGAGCGCTCAGATGGTCACCACCGAAAAAGACGCCGTTCGCCTGCCGCCCGCTTTCCGAAGCAAGGTGATCACTTTGCCGGTTCGGCTTCAGATTTCAGACGCCGACGTGGTCAGGGACATGCTTTTGAAAACCGTCCCTTCACCAAAGTAACTCAGGCTGGCCCCCGGTGGCGCCAGCCGGGTTCGGGTCAGCTGCCGAGCTCTGCTTCGATCAGCTTTTTGAAGTCCGCGTAGGACTGATTGTCAACTTTCTTGCCGTTCACGATGAAGGACGGGGTTGCCTGAATTCCATCGCGTTCAGCGTTTTCCTGATACCACGCGGCCAATGTCCGCGCCTTGGTGCCATCCTGCAAACAGGCCTCAAGCTGGTCGCCATCAATACCTGCCAGACGACCAATCTTGCGCAGTTCATCGACGATCTCGGCCGGGCCACCTGCGCGCGTCCATTCTGCCTGACCTTCGTAAATCAGATCAGTGATGCCAAAGAATTTCTCGGGGCCGGCACAGCGGGCCACCATCGACGCCCACAGACCGTAGCGATCAAAATAGACCTCACGATAGGTGAACTTGACCTTGCCGGTGTCAATGAAATCCTTCTTGAGCTGTTTATACGCGCTCTTGTGGAAATTCGCGCAATGCGGGCAGGTGTAGGATGCGTATTCGATGATTTCGACAGGCGCCCCTTCGGCCCCCTGAACCATGTCAATGATTGTGGATGTATCCAGGTCCGCCTCTTGCGCCTCGGCGGCACTGACCAGCGGAAAACTTGTGTTGGAATTTGACAGCGACACCCAATAGCCGCCAGCGGCCACGGCGACGGCCGCGCAGATTACGGTTGCAATACGGCTCATTCTCAGCCCTTTCTCAGCGTTTCTGTTTGGATAAAACGTTGCGCCCAAGACGTTCAAGGGCCGCGCGCAAATCTTCATCATTTACACTGCGTGACACTTTGTCTGCCTCGGCAGCAATCTCAGGTGCAATCTCGGGTATTGCCTGTTTCGGTTTATGGTCGAAACTGGCCTGCCCCTCGGCAAATCCGGTCGGAGCGGTCTGGGTGATCCGGACACGGCTGATGGCATTATAGCCGTAGACCGCGTTCACTTTACCACGCAGCTGTTCCTTCTGCATTTCCAGCATCGGGGCCTGCGGGCCTGTGGTCAGAACGGTCAGGGTCGCGCCGAAACCGCCTTTGCCATAGCCGACACTGACTGGGCGCGCGATGGCGGCGGTATCCTGACCCACGATCTCGGCCCAATGGGTCAACAGACGTGAGACAGCAAAGCCCCGGCTTTCCCCGGCGCGCCTGATCTGGTCATTCAGCAAAGACGCGGTGCGCTTGAACCCGCGGGTTGACGAACGTCTGCGTTGCATCTGGTTTCCAACTCCTGCGCCGCTATTGTAATAGGCAGAACACCGGGTGCCAGCGAAACCTGACAGGGAGACGAATAAAACTTGCGTGATTCCTTTGAATTCACCGCCAGCGCTGCGCTTCTGGAGTGGTATGACCACAACGCTCGCGCCATGCCATGGCGCACGGGACCGGCAGAGCGCGCCGCCGGGGTGCGTCCCGACCCCTATCGGATCTGGTTGTCCGAAGTGATGTTGCAACAGACGACTGTAGCAGCGGTGCGGGATTACTTTCTGCGCTTCGTGACACGTTGGCCTACGGTTCAGGCGCTGGCCGCCGCGCCGGATGATCAGGTCATGGGGGAATGGGCCGGTCTTGGCTATTACGCGCGTGCGCGCAACCTCTTGAAATGCGCCCGCGCTGTGACACGGGATCACAATAGTCAGTTCCCCGATACATATGATGCGCTGCTGACGCTACCCGGCATCGGCCCTTATACAGCTGCGGCAATCTCGGCCATCGCCTTCGATCAGCCTGAAACGGTTCTGGATGGCAATGTCGAACGCGTCATGGCCCGATTTTACGACATCCACGCGCCGCTGCCCGGCTCGAAACCCCTGCTGAAGGAAAAAGCCTCAGCGCTGACACCTTCTACTCGGCCCGGTGATTACGCGCAGGCGGTCATGGATTTGGGGGCCACGATATGCACGCCGAAATCCCCGGCATGTGGCATTTGCCCGCTGCGCGAACCATGCAAAGCGCGGATCGCGGGAACACAGGCTGATCTTCCCCGAAAAACACCGAAAAAGCCCAAACCCACCCGTCGCGGTCACGTTTATATTGTGCGCATGTCAGATGGGGCCATGCTGCTGGAGCGCCGAACGGACAAAGGTCTGCTGGGCGGAATGCTGGGCTGGCCCGGATCGGAGTGGGCTGACGATCCGGTCGAGCACCCCCCGCTTGCGGCAGATTGGAAAATGGTGCCGGGCGAGGTGCGCCACACCTTTACGCATTTTCATCTGATTTTAAGAATCTGGGCCGCAGAAACCACCGGTCAGGATGTTCCCGAACACTTGATCGCAGTGGGAAAGCACAGCTTCCAACCCAGCGACCTGCCCACAGTGATGCGCAAAGCCTATGATCTGTGGAAAGGACAATAAGACCGCTGTGCATTCCTTGGCCTCGCGGCTAGGCTGTTCCCATCTAGCAGGAGCACCAGAGATGACCGCAACAGTCTCGTTAGCACGCTGGCAATCAGCATCACCCTTCTGGGTGTCCCTGCTGTTGATCCCGCTGATCTGGTTCACTGCTTTCGCGGGCGGATGGTGGGTTTTGCTGATCCCGATCTCGACCTGGTGGGTCTTTGCCGTGCTGGACCGGATCACCGGGCTCAACGTGGAAAATGCGGACCCCGAGACGCCGGACGGCGATCTGCAACGGTACATCCTGCTGACCAAGCTTTGGGCACCCCTTCAGTTCCTTACCTTGTTTGGCCTGATCTGGTACGCGAGCCACGGCAGCCAGCTTTCGACGCCTGAGAAAATCGGCCTGTTCTTTGGCATGGGTGTTATCTCGGGTACGGTCGGCATCAATTACAGCCACGAGCTGATGCATCAGAAAAGCCGTTGGGAACGCTGGCTGGGCGATATCCTTCTTGCCATGGTGCTTTATTCTCATTTTCGGTCCGAGCATCTGCTGGTCCATCACCGTTATGTAGGAACGCCACGCGATCCGGTGACGGCGCGATACAACGAAGGGTTTCACCGCTTTTACCCTAGGGTGTTGCGGCAAAGTCTGGTCTCGGCCTTCAACGCCGAACGCGGAAAACTGGCCCGCAAGGACCGACCCTGGACCGACCGCTCCAACCCGTTCTGGCGTTACTGGGCGTTGCAATTGGGGATGCTGGCACTGGCGTCGCTGATCGGAGGCTGGTCAGGTCTGGCCCTTTTTCTGTTGCAGGCCGGTGTCGCGATCTGGCAGCTGGAATTGGTCAACTACGTGGAACATTACGGCCTGACCCGGAAACATCTGGGGGACGGGCGGTATGAACACGTCCTGCCCAGGCATTCCTGGAACGCATCACAGAAGGCTTCAAACTGGTTGCTGATCAATCTGCAACGCCATTCGGATCACCACTACAAACCAAACCGCCGGTTTCCGCTGCTTCAACACCACACGCCCGAAAAGGCACCGCAACTGCCCTTTGGCTATCCCGTCATGACTGTGGCTGCGATGATCCCACCGCTGTGGCGGCGGGTCATGAACCCGCGGGTCCGGGAATGGCGACGCCAGTACTACCCCGAGATCACCGATTGGCACGCCTATAACAAGGCCCTGAACCCGGTACCTGATGCGTAACCGATGCGCAGCCCTGCCCATCAGGCTCGGCGCTTAGGGTGCTGTTCTGGTGGGGTGTACGGTCCTCAGCCTTTCATCACCCAGATATCCATCGGTGTTTCCACGCCGCGCACGGATTGATCGGTAAGCTCTGCAAAACCAGTCATGGCGACCGACGCAGACTGGTTTTCCTCTGCAATCCGCACGCGCACGGCATCACTGACCACGATACGCGCCTGCAAATCACGCGTCAGCGCCTCGAGCTTGGCTGCGACGTTGACGGCATTCCCGATGACAGCAAATTCAAGCCGGTTCGCACCAATGTCGCCCAATACGACCGAGCCATAATGCACCCCAATCCCGACGCGGATTTCCGGCTCTCCCGTCCGGCGGCGGTCCAGGTTCCATCGATCAATCACGCCGACCATCGCGCGTGCGCATCCCAGCGCATTGCTTGCGTCCAGCGGTGTAGGCACCGGGGTGCCAAAGGTCGCCATCAGACCATCCCCCAGATACTTGTCCAGGGTTCCGTGGTGGCGAAAAACCTCGGTTTCCATGCGGGCGTGAAAGCCTCGCAGCACTTCGATCACATCATAGGGGTCACGCCCGGCCGCGTATTTTGTAAACCCGACGATGTCGATGAACAGAACGGCCACATTCTCTTTTCGGACCCGTTTCAGCGGCTCGTCATTCTGGCTCAGCTCCTCTACCACGTTGGGCGAGAAATAGCGTGACAGGTTGGCCCGTTCCCGTTCCAGCCCTGCGTTGCTCATTAATAGCCGGTTCAGCCGCTGCATCGAAATGCCCAAAGTCACGGCCACCATCATGAACACGATCACCTGCTGGATGCGCTGAGGCGCCATGAAACTGTTCGGATCCAGAAGCTCGGCAACATCTGGGTAGCCTTGCAGGGCGGCTGCAACTTTTTCGCTGATCCCCGGAATAGGCGTTGCGACCCACGACGCAACGATCCAACCGATCGTCCACATCATCGCCGTCCAGGTTCCGATGGCGATCACGGTCCGCCAGGAATAAGCCAACGTGCCTGCGGCCAGAATGACGAAGAAGTACTGAAAGTTGTCGAACCGGTATTGCATGGCCAATGGCCTGACATCATCGCTGAAGGGATTAGGCACGATCATCCCGAGCGTCATGATCAGCAGGTCGACGAAAATCAAAAACAACTCGCCCCGCGATTGCCCGACACGACCTGCACGGCGGATCAACCACCCGTTGCCGCAGATCAGCAGCAGAATGAAGTGATACCAAAGCACCTCCCATTGCGGGTTCAGAAAAATGAGCAGCACCGCAGTCAGCGCCATCGCCACCCATCGCGCACGCACAGCCAGTTCCAGACCCTCGCGCTTGTGCCGTTCCAACGCAGCCTCGGTATATTTGTTGTCCAGATCAAACGCATCGGGCTGGGTGAAAAACAGGCTTCGGCGGGGCTGTGCGGTCGTCTCGGTCATGGCCGTGGTCTTTCTTGCAGAGGCTTGGCAGCCTTATGCAATCACTGTTGAAGGCAAAACAAAAGACCCCGCCGGTTGATCGGCGGGGCAAGGTATAGTGCCATGTGTCAGGCCACAGGCACCGGCGGTGTTCGTGAATTCAGTTGTGCATTTCTGCGCGGATCTGTTGCCGCAGGATGTCAATCGGTACGGTCTTGCCGTCCCGTTTGAAGCACCAGTATGTCCAGCCGTTGCAGGACGGTGCGTTTTCCAGATGCGCGCCGACCTGATGGATTGACCCTTTGACATTGTCGCCCACCAGCGTTCCGTCCGCACGCACCTTCGCCTTGTGACGTTGGTTCATGGAATAGAGCTCTTCACCCGGGCGCAACATTCCGCGTTCGACCAGCTGACCGAATGGCACGCGTGGCTCGGCACGTTTGCTGGCGCTGACTTCCAGAGCTTCGCGATCAAACTTGCGGACCTTGGCGATGCGTTTTTCAGCCACCTTGCGATAGCTTTCCTCTCGCTCGATACCAATGAACTCGCGCCCCAACATCTTGGCGACGGCCCCGGTGGTTCCGGTACCAAAGAACGGGTCCAGCACCACATCGCCGGGGTTGGTCGAGCCGACCAGCACGCGGTGCAACAGCGATTCCGGTTTTTGCGTCGGATGCGCCTTGTCGCCGTTTTCGTCCTTCAGGCGCTCATGCCCGGTGCAAATCGGCAGCACCCAGTCGCTGCGCATCTGCACACCTTCGTTCAGAGCTTTCAGCGCCTCATAGTTGAAGGTGTATTTCGCGCCTTCGCGCTTGGACGCCCAGATCATCGTTTCATGCGCATTGGTGAACCGCTTGCCGCGAAAATTCGGCATCGGGTTCGACTTACGCCACACAACGTCGTTCAGGATCCAGTATCCGGCATCCTGCAGCGCTGACCCCACGCGGAATATGTTGTGATAGGACCCGATTACCCAGATTGCACCATTGGGTTTCAGCAGACGATGCGCCGCCTTCAGCCATTCGCACGTAAACTGGTCATACGCTCCAAAACTTGCGAACTGATCCCAATGATCATCCACCGCATCGACCTGCGAATTATCCGGACGATGCAACTGACCTTTCAATTGCAGGTTATACGGCGGGTCCGCAAAAATCAGATCCACGGACGCCTCGGGTAGACTGTTCATCACATCGATGCAGTCCCCGGAGAGAATCGTGTTTAAAGGGAGCGCTTTTGCGCCCTTTTTGGTGGTTGTTGTCATATCACTGCCTCAAGTGTCCACGGCGCTTTTGCGCTCATTTGGTTGAGACAAGGATGAGTCAAAGTCGATTCGCCGTCAAATTCTTTTTTGAATCAGCGACTTACGATTTACTCTTGATACAAGATATTGTGCACCGGTTTGAACGAACGCCTATGGTGTGGGGTCACGCCAAGATTTCGCAGCGCTTCCTTGTGTTGTTTTGACGGATAGCCCGCGTTGGTTTCCCACCCATAACCCGGATGCTGTTGCGCTAAATCCACCATCACCTGATCGCGCCAGTTTTTCGCCAGGATCGAAGCAGCCGCGATCGACACCGACCGTGCATCGCCCTTCACAACGGCCTGTGACGGAATTCTCAGACCCTGCGGTATCAGGTTGCCATCAATCAGCAGAAAATCAGGTGCCGGGGTCAACGCCTCCACCGCGCGCATCATCGCCAAGTGCGACGCCCTCAGAATATTGACTTCATCAATTTCGGCGACAGAAGCATCGGCTACCGCGAACTCCGCAGTGTTTCGGATCTCAGCGTCCAGCGCAGCTCGGCGTTTTGCGGTCAGCTTTTTTGAGTCATTCAGGCCGTCAGGAAAGTGCTTCGGGTTCAGAATCACGGCGGCAGCCACAACCGGCCCGGCCAATGGGCCGCGCCCGACCTCATCCACACCGGCGATACGGATGTGGCCCATGTCCTGCAGCGCCTGCTCAAGTTCGAAGTTTGGCATTGTCATTCCCTTGGAAAACCGCGTTTCGCGTAGCACCGCAAGAAGAAAAGAGAGGGCGGCCCACACCACCCTCTCTCTCACGGCACTTCTTTGGCGCCCTTCCTGCTCAACCCAAACTACTGATAAACGACGCGGTATCCCTTCTGGCGCAGGCATGCAGGTTCATAGGCCTGCCTGACCTTATTGCCATTCCAGAAACCGACCTTGCACTCTTGCGGCAGGCTATTGGCATGTTTGTAATGTTTCTCGAGACATTTCGGCCCAAGCAGTGGATGATCCTGCGAATACCCATCATAGGTGCGCAGGCAGCGCTGGGGCAGGTCGTAACGCGCCACATGCGGCGGCAACGGGCGCACTGGCTGCGCCACATATGGTGTATGGGAATAGGTCTGTTGACGCGTCGCCCGGTCCTTTTTCTTTTCCTTGTTATAGTAATGAACACCGGCACCTATAATTGCGATGGCCGCAAGCCCCCCTAGAATGTCCTTTGCGTCGGCCGCCTTCGCCTGAGAAGCTGAAACACCGGTAATCGCAACTGCGGTTGCAATGATCAAAGCGATGAATTTCTTATGCATGATGCCTGTCCTTTCGGATGTTCGTGCGACCGTATGACGGACCGCGTGCTGATTGCCCTGAAAGTGGGGACACCTGCCCCAGACAAGCAATAACGGCCCGGTGTTATCGGATATCAGGTGCCGCAATCCCCTTGAGTTATTGAATATCGTGGCAACTCATGCGCAGGATGCGGCCTATGAAACAGATCCTCTCTTCTCTGACCTTTGCGGCCCTGTTATCGCTTGGTTCTGCTGCGACAGCGGCAGATTGTTATGCGGACTACAAAGCCAAGAAGGACAACCCGCTGCGTTTGCATTACGGCGTTATGCAGGTCACAAACTGCGACAAGGGGCAGGCCCGGGCAGAAATCGCCCAGCGCCTGAACGCATCAGGTTGGACCTTGCTTGAAGTGCAGTCCGTTTTCGGGCCGGAAGGGTTGGATCAGAGGAAAGGCAATGCCGGACAATTCTATCTCCGTTTCTGATGCACGCCGGTCGGGTGTCCGCCTGGTTGTGCTGGGCATCGCGGCCATTGTCGTCATTCTGATCACCGCTGCCGTTTTCCTGTTCTGGACCTTGCCGGACGCAAATGCGTTCAACGCTCGTGTCGAACGGCTGTTTGTCGAGGCCGATCTGACGTCACAGACCGAGATTCGCCTGCTTGAAATTCTGGCCCAATCGGGCACCGCGTTTGCTGACACCCTGTCCAGTTACCGGATGGTGATCTATGTGTTGCTGGTTTTTGCCAGCGCGATGATGATCTCGGCGTTGGTCTTTCTGGTGATGCTGGTCTTGTTGAACCGGCGCATGGCGCAGATCGAACGTACCGGCATTCAGGTGACGTCGCTGCTGATCAGTCGCGAAGAAAACACTGTTTACCTTAACAACATGGATTTCAAACTGACACCCGCCGCCATGGAAACCCTGTCGATTCTGGCGGAATCCCGGTTGGATGACGAGGTGTTGTCCGGCGCCCAGATCGAGGCCATGATTTCCGGTCGCGATGCTGCCGATTGTGACGAAGCCGCTGGCGCAACACGGATCAAACGGTTGCGCGATGCGCTTGGCAACCAGATGGTTAGCGAACTGCTGGTCAAGAATATTGCCAAGAAGGGGTACATGCTGTCGATCGAGAAGGACGTCATTCAAATGGTCTGATGTTTTGACGCGTCGCTCGCACCCGGTAAATTCCCGTTGCAGCCTCTTGGAATGTCAGATGGAAAACCCCATTCTAAACAAACCCCAGGCAGAGGAGGTCGCTTATGAACGTCCACGCCGCGCCACAGATGAATGGATATGGAATCTCGGTTGAGTCGCTGGATGGCAGGATTGCCATTTACCGGAACGACATTCTTTTGGCTGAAAGCACAAACGCAAAGGTGATGTATGAAACGCGTTTGCCGCCAACGATTTACGTTCCCCGCGCAGATGTTTGTGTGGATCTGAGCGAAGAAACAGACCTGCAAACATTCTGCCCGTTCAAAGGCACCGCTACTTACCACGACATCCAATTGGCCTCGGGGCCTCTGACCAATTCCGTCTGGGCTTATGAACAAGCCCTGCCGGAAAGCGCGGATATCCGGGGATGTATCGGGTTTGTGTCCGGCGCCTACACCCGGATTGACCTGGGCGACAATCGCCTGCGCGAGCCGGACGACGGCAATATCAGCGGACCTCTGATCGACTGGCTGATGCGCGGTGCTTCGGCCGCGACTACGCCCGAAAGCTTTACCAAGGCATTGGCCGAGAAGATGCTGGAGCACGGCATCGCCATCCAGCGGCTGAGCATTCTGGCATGGTCCTTGCACCCCCTGATCGCGGGCAAACACTATATCTGGGAAAAGGATCAGGACGAGATTCTGACCCGCGCCCCGACCTACGAAATCTATGATCACCCGGCTTTCATCAACAGCCCGTTGCGCCATGTCTCGAACGGGTTAGGCGGCGTACGGCAAAGGCTGAACGACGATAACCCGCATAACAGCTTCCCGATCATGGAGGAGTTGCGGGCCAAGGGTGCCACCGACTATGTCGCGATGCCGTTGCCCTTCTCTGACGGGCGGACCAACGTTCTGACGCTGACCTGTGACCACCCCAACGGCTTCACCACCGAGAATCTGGGCCTTGTGTTCGAATGCTCCTCGGTGCTCGCCCGCTTTTACGAAGTGTTCATGCAACGCGAGAATGCGCAGGTTTTGCTGGAAACATATGTTGGAAAACGCTCTGGCGCACGCGTTCTGGGGGGCGAGATCCGGCGCGGTGACGGGGATGAGATCGACGCGGCAATCATGTTCTGTGACCTCCGCAACTCGACGAGCCTCGAAGAGAAACTGGGTCGGGGCACGTATATCTGTGTTTTGAACGAGTTCTTTGAAACCGTCTCGGGTATCGTTCACGAGAACGAAGGCGAAGTTTTGAAATTCATTGGTGACGCTGTTCTGGCGGTATTCCCGGCAACCGATGAAAACGCCAGCGCGGCCCGTGCCAACGCACAGCGCTCGGCAATCAATATCGTCGAAACATTGGGTGAGTTGCGCAAAGCAGGTACCGGCTTTCATTGCGACTGTTCGATTGGCGTGGCTTATGGGCGCGTCACTTATGGCAATGTGGGCTCTCGTGAACGTCTTGATTTTACGGTTATTGGACAAGCGGCCAACATAGCCGCGCGGTTGGGCGAATATGGGAAAACCGAAGGGCATCGCATAGTCGTTTCCGAAGATATCGAGCCTGCCTGTTCCAACGCCTTGCCATTGGGCGCGGTCAACCTGCACAACGTGTCTCGACCCGTTGTATGCTACGCTTTGCACACCACGGCCGACGAGATTTTGAACGGTTAACATGTGGTTTGTGCAGGTTAAACGAGAGACGTCGGATACTTGATTGCGGCCCGGGCTTTTGCCCCGCGTCTTCTGATCACACAGCCCCAAGCAAGATCAAAGCGGTCTGCGCTGGCGAGATCGTACTCTGAAGACCCGCGATTTGACTTCTGGCCAGATAGGTGTCGGTCAGTTTCTCAACTGCTTTCTGGTCCGAAAACTGTGCCAGATCATCCGATCCAGTCAGATGGAATAGCCGGCTTTTGAACTCGACCAATTGTTTATCGATATCCAGTTGGGCGAATGACTGTGGCAGCCCAAGCGCCGTTTCCATCATTTTGCGCAGTGGTGGCAATCCCATAAGATCGAACCATTTCGTATCTGTACTGCTTCCGCTTTTCGCCAGATCAGACAGCTCGCGCTGGGCATAGAGCGAAATGCGCATCGTCTCATCCGACTGTCCGACCGCAACCTCAAACCGCGCAGACAGATTGGCCTGGGCTATCTTTTCCATATTGGTAACCAGCACCGTTTTTCGAACAGCCCCCGGGCCAAACCCGAAAGCATCCGAAAATTCCCGGTACCGTTTATCCGCCAAACGATTGGACAAAGCGTCCTCCGCCTGTGTTCCATCCTCCAGAATTTTCCGGATAAAGAACCGGTTGTCCACATCCGCCTCCAACCCAAAGGCACCCAAAGCGACCTGCAACAATCTGCGGTTCGAAACCAACTGTTCGGCGGTCTTCACTTTCCCAATGTTGTCCAGGAAATACTTCGTCTCCCTCTCATTCACTGCCGAAGACGAGAAACTTTGAAACTGACCTTGATAAGTACGTTGCAGAAACCGCCAGCCGACGATCCCGCCAGTGGGGATGACCGGTTGAAAGCTCATAGCTGATAAGCCATCAACCGTTCTTCGCGCGGAAGAAGCGAGCGAAGTGACTTGAGGCATTTATAGTATTGCTCGGCCACCAGCGCGTCTGTTGCCTCGGACAACACACGGCGGCTGTCTGTATCTGTTAAAACCTGGCTCAGCTCTTCCACGCTGCGCAACAGGTGTTGACGTGCCCGAACCGGATCCATGTCTCCGGACAGAACAAGCTGTGCGGCATAGCAGACACGGCGCACCGGAGTATTTACTTCATCCGGATGTATCGCATCGCGCAGCCGCAGGACATTGGCCTGCGGCGTCATGATCGAAAACCGGCCACGGCGGTCGCCGTTTTCAATCACAACACCATTGATCAACACCCTTTCCTTCGGGGCGAGTTTCAGAACCAGCCCGCTCATCACGTTGCGCTCATCTGGCGCAATCCGCGCAAAATCGCCGTGTTTATTTCAAGCAATGGTTCGATGGATGCGCCGTCCGCTAAAATGCGGCTGCTGTGCAGTTCCGTAAACTCGGCAAGGTAGAAGATCCTGGCGCGAATATCGTTTGGCAACGCGTTTGCCGAATCCGCGACACCTGTTGCCATCACGCCCCATAACCGGCGGTTCTCGTGAACGGCTTGAACAAACGCTGAGAAATCCGTTGCCTTGCGTGCGGTAGCCGCCTTGAGACGCCGCGTAATCCTGGAAATTGCCTCATATTCAGTGTCACGGGGCGTTCGCGTCGGCGCGGCGGCTTGCGCATAAGTGTATTGAGCGAGGGTTTGCGGGGTCACTTGAATTCCTTCCAAAAAGCCGTCGTCAGGTGGTCACGACCGGGGTGCGATAATCGCGCCCCGGACCGCGTTGCGTATTAGCGGAACAGCGACAGGATCGACTGCGGAGCCTGGTTGGCAATCGAGAGCGACTGTGTTGCCAGCTGCTGCTGTACCTGAAGGGCCTGCAAACGCGCCGAGGTTTCTTCCATGTCAGCGTCGACCAGCGCGCCGATACCGGATTTGAACGAGTCAGAGAGATTCGAAATGAACTCTTTCTGGGTCTCGATACGCCCCTGCGCCGAGCCAAAGGCGGCCGAAGCATCAATCGACGTATCGATAAGCGATTCGACGGCCGCCAACGCAGCGGTTGCCCCCGCACCTGTCGACACATCAATACCTGCCAGCGCGCCCAAACCACCGGCACCCGCATTCACGAACTGAGCCGAGAACGAAATGTCAGATCCTGTGCCGTTTGTAACCGACAACGTACCCGCAGTTCCGGAGTCGTAATCGACGGTCAGACCGGTAATTCCAAGCTCTTCGATCTTCGATTTCAATCCGACGGCAACAAGGTCACCGGTCGTTGTCGCGGCAGCATCTTCCGCAGAAACGGTATAGGACACAACCTGATCGTTAATGGCGACGACAACCTTATCTCCGGCAGCGAAAGCGCCACTGGATTCATCGGTAACCAACGCCGTCGCAGCCGTTGCACCATTGTCAATGGTTGCCCCCACGCGGTCGTTGCCGGTCGATGCACCGGTAGAGCCGTCGAAAACCTGTTTGGTGACATACCCACCGGTCGACAGGTTCTGCCCCGAGACCGAGATTGACGACGCAGTCACCGCCCCGGTGTTGTCACGATCCAGCGATGCAAGGATCGAGGCAGAGCCGGTCGAGCCGTCAACAAGGTTCAGACCGTTGAACTGGGCAGCGCTGACAACCGATGCGATCTGATCCTTCAGTGCGGTCACATCGTCATTGATCTTACCGCGATCAACGTTGTCTTCCTGCGCCGCGACGATCTTGCTTTTCATCTGAGTCAACAGGTCGGTGACGGTTTCAGACGCATTTCGCGCAACAGCTACTGTCGATTCGCCCAGCGCGAGGCTGTCTTTGATCGCGTTGAAGCCCTTGACGTCGGATTCCATCACTTTCGAGATCGCCCAAACCGCCGAGTTGTCCTTGGCTGTCGCGACGTCCTTACCGGTCGAAATCGCGTTCTGGGTCATTGCCAGGTTCTTGTTGACCGACTTGAGAGTTTGCAGCGCAACCATCGCGCCATTGTTTGTCAGAATGCTGGACATAGCTTTTATCCTTTTGCCTTCGGGCCATTTTCGCCCATGTTCACCCCACAGTATCTGCGGGCATTGGTGTCTTTCTGACTTGTGCGACGCGCCGCGTGGCTGTTCGCGCCACCTGATGCTTCCAGGTGCAGCATCACTTTTGAGCCCGATCCCCTAACGGAGTGCTAAAACGCCCGAACCAGAAGTTTCAGATTTGAATCAAACCCAGGCCTATGCGCGCTTTTCCAGCTTTGCCGTGTTACGAACGGGAAATTCACTTCGTTGCCCATCCGCGCCGTAAGTGCTGAATTCCTGCCGAACCCGCCGCAGTTCGGCCATGCGGCTGGCCACGGCCCGAATCCCGTCGGCGGCACTGTTCAGCAATGCCTGATTGCGTTCGACTTTCTGCTGCACCCGCATGAGTGCATCGCTGTTCAGCACCTGAAGGTCGTTGATCGCGCCAATCAGTTTTTCTTTTTCCGGCACCATATGCGTCAGACGATCCAGATCACCCTGGACAAGCGCCGCACGCTCCAGATCCAAAACTTCTTCCAGAGATTTGATCAGTGCCATGTCGGCCTCAGACGTCATCGGTTTTCTCCATCAAAGATTTCAGCAGAATTTCTGATAAGCCCACTCCGCCAGCCCGGGCCAGTTGCCGGGCCTGATGCTGAACTAGAAACGAAGAGAACTGGTCTTCACCGGCCCCGCCACCGAAGGACTGGCGCGTTTTGCCCAATCCGGCGGACTTCATCATTTCGCTGAGGAATGCGGCCTCCAACTCGATGGCCGCGCTTTTTAGTCGGGTCTGGGTCAAGGGCGTTTGAACCGCCTGGGGAAATGTCGAAACCTGCATGGTATTCTCCGAAAATGCTTCGAACTTTCTCGATCAAAGGTGAAAGCGGTTAAAATAAACGTAACTTCCTGCGGGCAGAGTTCTGATCAGTCACACGGAGCCAGAGCAAAATGCCCAACCCACTAACGCTGGCGGCCGCAGCGCCAACAGCAACTGCGAAACCCAATTCGCCCGCAAAAGAACCGGGTCGTGCTACCGGGGTGGGCAGTTTCGAGGACATCCTTGAACAGGGAAACGAAACAAGTCCCGCCACCGACAATACGGTTTTGGACGCTTCTATCGAAACCACCGACGAAACTGCCGAGATTGAGGTGGAGGCCATTCTGCCAAACACGGCTGAGGCATCTGTCGTGGCGATTTCACCTCGGGCACCAGAGTTGGCAGATAACATTTCACCGCAGACCGAAATTGTCGGAACGTTTGAAACGCCTACGGCGAATACGGTGCATCCCGCGCCGTTTATACCTGCTAGGGCGGATATCCCCGCAACGGGCACGACAGAACCGGAACAAACCGTTGCGTCAACGGGTCTACCCCGTCAGACCGACATTCAACCCTTTGTGCCTGGGCAACCAACCGAAAGGCAGGTTCACGCCGCTTCGACCCAGGTCGTGCCTGCCCAAAAACCCACAGAGGCTTTGCCTGTTTTGGGCCAGCCACCCCAATCTAAGGACCAGACAACCGGGGTGAAAACCGAACGGCTCCTTGAAAGCACAAAGGCGGCGCCCGAGACAGCAGAAGTCGCTGCCACGCCCAAGCCGACAAATCCAAACCGCGCGACACCGGTTGCGCAGCTTCAACTGATCCTCAACTCAATCGAAGCGGAACAGGCGACACCGGCGCAGGAGGTTGACGCGGGGTCCATCGCCTTAAACGAACCCGTTCAGCAAGCCCCCCGCGAGGTGGCACAACACACGGCGATGCCCTCTCCGTCCGCCCGTGCTGAAATTGCTCGTGCTATAGCCGGGCAATTGGCGGCAACGATTCAGACCCGACCGGGAACCGGCATCATGGAAATCTCGCTAAGCCCCGAAGAACTGGGGCGTGTATCCATTGTGCTGAACGGTAGGGATGACGGGCTCCAGATGACAATCGCCACCGAACGCCCGGACACGATGGAACTTATACGCCGCCACCTGTCCGTTCTTACGGAGGAGTTTCAGAAACTGGGCTATGGAAACCTGAACATCGATCTGGGGACTCCGTCGGATTCAGGTGCACGGGATAAACCGGCAAATGAATTCGACGCTCAGGCCACACCGGAATCCGAACTGGTTCGGAACGTACACCTCGCGCAAGCCACGCCACATCCACAAACTCCTGCTCCGGTCAGGGGCATCGATATGAGATATTGAAAGATGATCACACCCGTCACTGCCACACAGGCTGCCACATCTCAGGAAACTGCCGGTCCGTCCCGAAGTTCTGCGATCACTTCGGATTTCGAAACGTTTCTGTTGATGCTGACCGCGCAAGCCCAGAATCAGGACCCGCTGGAGCCGATGGACTCAACCGAATACGCATCGCAACTTGCGCAGTTTTCGATGGTTGAACAACAGGTTCAAACCAATGACCTGCTTTCCGCCCTGACCAGCACGCTTGGCAGTGTCAATCTGAACGACCTTGCAAGCTGGGTCGGAATGGACGTCAGATCTGCCTCGGGTTTTCATTTCAACGGCCAGCCAGTGACCCTGTTTTCGCGCGCGGATTCTGACGCGGACGCAACCAAACTGGTGATCCGTGATCATGAAGGCACAGTCGTCGACACGGTTTCTGTTCCTACAACGGCGACGGAGTTTGCTTGGGCAGGTGTAAGTTCCTCAGGTGATCCGATGGCTGCTGGCAACTACACCGCGACGCTTGAAAGCTACAAGAATGACCGGCTGATTTCCGAGAAACCCGTCGCTGCCTATAACCGGGTCGTCGAGGCGCAGGTGGGAGAAGATGCTGTTCTGCTGACCCTGCAAGGCGGTCAGGTGATTCCCGCAGATCTGGTCACGGCTGTTCGAACGGGCGCTTGATCTGTTGGGCTGGACGGGCCAAAGGTTGGCAACTTGACTCGCCAGAAGAAGTGAAAAGACCTCTGCCCAACCTGCCTGCCCCCCCTCATGATCTGGTTGAACACCTCAGCTCTCTTGGGCTGGTCAACATGTATGCGCAGTTCGAAATCCTGTATGGCGGTCGGACCAACAGGGTTTGGAAAGTGCTGGGGGACGACGGCGACAAAGTGCTGAAGCTTTACAGCCCGACCCTGCGCAACCCCTTGTTTCGAAATGATGCAAAGCTGGAAACCCTCTGCCTTAAGGCGCTTGGTCCGACCGGTTTTGTGCCAAGGCTGCGCGCCGCAGGACAGCACAAGGACGCGCATTGGGTGTTTTACGACCACGCACCCGGAACACCCTGGCGGAATGGCTCGGACAAGGTTGGTGAACTGCTGCGCAGGCTGCATTCGCTGCCCAACACCATTCCAGCGCCTGCCGGGTGCAACGGCAGCGCGGATCTGATGGCCCATGGGTACAGAATTCTGCAAGGGTGCAGGTCAGAAACCAGAAACGAACTGGCAGTATTGCAACCCTCGATATCTGTCCCTTCCACGACCAAGACTTGCCTGATCCATGGCGACCCGGTCGCTGGGAATATTCTGGTTGCATCCCGCGGCCTGACCTTGATCGACTGGCAATGCCCTGCCTTTGGCGACCCGTGCGAAGACCTTGCGATGTTTCTGTCCCCGGCGATGCAAAGGCTTTACCGGGGCTCACCTTTGTCGGACGCGGAAGAAGTTCAGTTTCTGTCCGCCTATCGCAGACCTGAGATTGTTTCCCGTTATCAACGGCTCAAGCCATGGTATGCTTGGCGCATGGCCGCTTATTGCCTGTGGCGCGCGGAAAACGGTGCACCCGACTATTCCGAAGGCTTGAAACTGGAAATCGAAACCCTGAAACCGAACGAATTCACCTGAGGTCCGAAAGCGCAAACAAGGCGTATGCCGGTGGCATCAATGCGCGACGCCAGCGGCCCAACGGAAACCGTTCAGGAGTTTGCCTCATCGGGGCAGGCAAACGGGCATCCTTGCCCAAAGCCAGCCGTGCCAATGCGCGTCCGCTGTATGTGCCCATAGCGACGCCGTTGCCATGATACGCAAATCCGGCAAACATGCCTGGCTGCATGGGCACGGCACCAACAAAAGGCATCAGGCTTCGCGAGAGGCACACCATACCTGACCAGATATGAGTCGCCTCAACCGCCGCCCAGGCCGGGAACATGCGTTTGAAATCCTGTTGAACCTTTGCCCGGATCGCGGCCTCGGACCGGGGCGACGATAACAAGCCGCCTCTCATTCCGAACAAAAAGCGCCCATCCGGCATCAGGCGAAAATAGTGCAGAAGATTACGCGTGTCGTAACATATCTGGTCCGAGTTCCAGCCCTGCGCCGATAGTTCAGCCTGGCTAAGCGGGCGCGTTACCATCACGGTCGATTGCGCGGGCAAGTAGCGTCCGGACATCCAATCGGGGATGTCTTCGCTAGAATACCCGTTGGTACAAATCAGCACGACCTGAGCGTTAACCTGCCCTGCGCTTGTTTGCAGTCTGAAGCCGGACGTTGTTTTTTCAATGTTCAGAACGGGGCTGTTCTGAAAGAAATTCACACCCGAAGCCGCCGCAGCGCTTGCCAACCCGAACAGGTATTTCCGGGGATTGAGCCCAAAGCCGACCGGCAGAGTATACCCTCCGAAGAATGCACCACACATACCAAGCGCTGGCAAATCAGCAGCTTGGTGCAGAATGCCGGTCTCGTCCGCGTGTCGGCGCAGGACATCCATCGCATGTCGCGAATGGGCCAGTTGGGTCTCACCATTGGAATGCGTATCCGCATCTATCCGATGCCGCGCCAGCAGATCGGCAACCAGCTGGACCGCGTCCTGTTCAGCCGTCTCATAGGCCTGCGCCGCTTCGCGGCCATAGCGGCGCACCATGGACTTTTGCCCTAGCTTCGATCCGCCAAGACAGCAGAAACCGCCATTGCGACCTGATGCGCCCCACCCCGGTGGGCCTGCCTCGAGCACAGCAACCGAGGTCGCGTTTTCAGCCAGATGCAAAGCCGCTGAGACCCCTGTAAAGCCGCCACCGACGATGGCGACATCAACGTTCAGATCGCCCTGAAACTCTGGCCAGTTCGGGTTTGCAATGGTCTCGTCCCACCAGCAACCATCACGAGGACCCGCACCATAGGTGTATTCGGGAAATATCCGTTTCATTCGGTGCGCGCAGCGGCCTGCTCGTCCTGCCGTTGACGCATCATGGCGCGCTTGGTCACAAGTGAGGCCGTTATCACCCCAACCGTCACGACCGCAATCATGATCGTCGACAGCGCGTTTATCTCGGGGCTGACGCCCAGCCGCACGGCCGAAAAGATCTTGATCGGCAGGGTCGTCGCCGACGGGCCCGATGTGAACGACGCTATAACCAGATCATCCAGCGACAATGTGAAAGCCAGCAGCCAGCCCGAGATTACCGCGGGCGCGATAATCGGTAGGGTGACCAGACCAAAGGCCTGCGCGGGTGAACAACCCAGATCCAGAGCGGCTTCTTCCAGCGATTTGTCGAATGTCACAAGCCGTGACGAGACGACAACCGACACAAAACACATCGAGAATGTTGTGTGAGCCAGAACGATGGTCAGGATACCCCGGTCCAGCCCGATCCCGATAAAGAGCAACAGCAGCGACAGGCCGGTGATCACCTCGGGCATCACAAGCGGTGCGTAGATCATGCCGGAAAACAGTGTCCGACCAAAGAACCGCTTGCCCCTGACAAGCACATAAGCGGCCGCAGTCCCCAGAATGGTTGCCAATGTCGAAGAAAACACCGCAACCCGGACCGTGACCCATGCGGCATCCAGAAATGCCTCGTTCTGAACCAGTTCGCCATACCATTTGGTCGAAAACCCGGCCCAAACCGTGACCAGCTTGCTTTCGTTAAAGCTGAAGATGATCAGGATGATCATCGGAATATACAGGAACGCAAAACCCAGCGTCAGCGAAACCGTATTGAACCAGCTTAATCTGTTCATCCGTCAGCCTCCGCCTGTTTCTGCTGGTTGCGCTGGAACAGCACGATGGGAACGACCAGAATAAGCAACAGCACGATCGCGACAGCACTTGCCACGGGCCAGTCTCGGTTCGAGAAAAACTCTTCCCACAACACCTTGCCGATCATCAGCGTACCGGACCCTCCCAGTAGTGACGGGATCACAAACTCGCCGATCACGGGGATCATCACCAGAAAACAACCTGCGATGATGCCCGGTCTGGACAGTGGAACGGTGACCAGCCAGAAGGCTTGTGCCCTCGAGCAGCCCAAATCCTCGGCCGCCTCGATCAGCGAACCATCCATACGTTCCAATGACGAATAAATCGGTAGGATCATGAACGGGAGATAGGTGTAAACAATACCGATATAGACGGCAGTCGAGGTGTTCAGGATCGTCAAAGGCGTCGAAATGATACCCGTCCACAGAAGCAGTTGATTAAGGTACCCTTCATTCGACAGAATGCCCATCCAAGCATAAACCCGGATCAGGAATGACGTCCAGAAAGGCAGGATCACCAGCATCATCAGCGTTGGGCGCCATTCCTCGGGCGCACGGGCCATGCCATAGGCGATGGGGTAACCAACCAGCAAAGTCAGGAAGGTTGAGATCAAAGCGATCTTGACGCTGGACAGATACGCTTTCCAGTACAGGTCGTCCTCGGTCAGCCAGATGAAGTTTTCAAGATCAAGCTGGCTGAAGAACTCTTTGATCCCCGACCAACCAGCTGAAAAATCCAGTGTCGGTGTATAGGGCGGGATCGCAAGCGCGGTATCCGACAGCGAAATCTTCAGAACGATGAAGAATGGCACCATGAACAGCGCCAACAGCCAGACATAAGGTATGGCGATCAGAACAGCACGGCGCATCAGTCGACCAGCAGAACCGCAGCGGTGGCCGTCCAGGACAGCCAGACCGGGTCTTCCCAGGTGAATGAACGGCGCGAGATGCGGCGGGTATTGGCCGTCTGCGCCTTGATGATTGTGCCGTTTGCAAGTTCAACGTGATAAGTGGACAGATTGCCCAGATACGCGATGTCATGAACCTTGCCTTGCACCGCATTCACTGCATCCGCCGGACGCTCAGCCGAGATTGTCACTTTTTCCGGGCGGATCGCCAGATGGCACAACTGACTGTTTTCAAAGTTCTTCGCTGACGCTGCGGTCAGCGGCGCTTGCCCTTCAGCCCAGTCTACCTGATAGGTATCCTCTCCGACAGATGTCGCGCGCCCTTCTATGATGTTCACGTCCCCGATGAAATCAGCGACATAGACCGAGGCAGGATTTTCGTAAATCCGGTCCGGAGTGGCAACCTGCATAAGCTGACCCTGATCCATCACCGCCACACGGCTGGCGACTGTCATGGCCTCTTCCTGATCGTGCGTAACGATCACGAATGTGGTGCCGGTTTTTTCCTGAATATCCATCAGTTCGAATTGGGTATCCTGGCGCAATTTCTTGTCCAGTGCGCCCAGCGGTTCATCCAGCAGCAAAAGCTTGGGTGCCTTGGCAAGCGAGCGCGCCAGCGCCACACGCTGCCTCTGCCCACCCGAAATCTGATGCGGTTTACGGCGGGCGAACTGTTCAAGCCGGGTCAGGCGCAGCATTTCTTCGACCCGGTCTTCCAGATCATGTTTGGGCATTCTGTCCCGGCGCAGGCCAAAGGCGATGTTTTCCCAGACGCTAAGATGCGGAAAAAGGGCATAGGACTGGAACATCATGTTTACGGCACGCTTATTGGGCGGGATTGGGTCGATATCCTTCCCTCCAAGCAGGATTTGGCCTTCGGTCGGTGTTTCGAACCCGGCCAGCATCCGCATCATCGTCGTTTTGCCACATCCAGACGGACCAAGCAGGGCAAAGAACTCTCGCTCGAAGATATCCAGAGACAGGTTGTCGATGGCAGTAAATTCACCAAAACGCTTGGTCACGTTTCGGAACTGGATCAAGGGTTTCGCCTGCGGGTCATCCCATGGCGCAAAGACGTCAGAATTCACTACGGCCCTCGTTCGAATAGCTGAAAAGAGAGGCAAGGCGGCGACGCCGCCCTGCCGGTGCAATTCGGATCAGGTGCCCGATTTGACCTTGGTCCACAGACGCGTCACGACCCGCTGCGTTTTCGCCGGATAAGGTGTCGTGATGTACAGGTTCTGCATCGTGGCATCATCCGGGTAGATGGCCGGATCGCCGATCACGTCCTCTTCCAGAAATTCCTGAGACGCTTTGTTGCCGTTGGCGTAATACACATAGTTCGATGCCGCCGCCATGTTGTTGGCGTCCAGAATGAAGTTAAGGAACGTGTGTGCGCCTTCGGGATTTGGAGCATCGACAGGAATTGCCATCTGGTCGAACCACATCAGTGACCCTTCGGCGAAGGGGTGATACTCGATCTCCACCCCGTTATCTGCCTCTGCGGCACGGTCGCGTGCCTGAAGGATGTCACCCGACCAGCCAACAGCAACGCAGATGTCGCCATTTGCCAGCGCATTGATATATTCCGAGCTGTGGAATTTCTGGATATGCGGGCGGACTGCTGTCAGAACCGCTTCGGTCTTGCCGATCACGTCCGCGTCGTGGCTGTCAGGGTTTTCTCCAAGGTATTGCAGCACCATGGGAATGATCTCGGCCGGGGCATCCAGGAAATGCACACCGCAAGTGGCCAGCTTTTCCATGTTCTCGGGTTTCAGGACCAAGTCCATGCTGTTCAGGGCAATGTCGTCGCCCAGAACCTCTTTGACCTTACCGACATTCACGCCGATCCCGGTTGTTCCCCACATATAGTTGATCGAATACGCGTTGTCCGGGTCATAACCGGCAGTTCGCTCTTCGATTACATCCCAAAGGTTTCCGGCGTTCGAAAGCTTGCTTTGGTCCAGCTGCTGAAACGCGCCGGCCTGGATCTGGCGCTGAAGGAATGTACCTGACGGTACAACCACATCATAGCCCGAGCCACCGGCCAGCATCTTGGTTTCCAGAACCTCGTTGCTGTCGAACACGTCATAGATCAGGGTCAGACCTGTTTCTGCTTCGAACTTGCTCAGCAGTTCTTCGTCGATGTAGTCGGACCAGTTGTAAACACGCACCTCTTCGGCAAATGCCGCCGAAGTCCCCAATGCGATGACCGCTGTCATGGTCAGCGTTTTGATTGTCATATTCTTCTCCCTGCAAGTGTACGGGTATTTTCCCGTTTTTTTGGATTTGATCAAGTTTTGCGTTTTCCCTCGATCCAGCGTATGGTTTCACGTGGCCAGTCACCTGACAAGTCAGGCTTAGTCGAAATAGGAAGAACCAATTGGATTTGATCAAAAATAAGGCATATGCGCCGTCGACCGAAGGGGGCAAACAACCCGCGCATGAGCAGGTTTACCAAACACTCAGATCACAGATTCTGTTCGGTGAACTGGTCCCAGGTCAGCCCGTCACAATCCAGGGTCTGACTGATTCGCTGGGTGTTGGGATGACTCCGGTCCGCGAAGCGATTCGCCGGTTGATCTCGGATGGAGGGTTGGTTTTCCAGGGCAATCGGCGCGTCAGTGTACCGTTGCTGAACTCCAACGATATTGAAGAGATGATCTTCGCCAGAATTTCAATAGAATCAGAGCTTTCCAGACGTGCAACCGCCAACCTGAAAACGCAGGACATTGATCACTTGGAACGCCTGGACAGGCATTTGGATCGCATGATCGCCGATGGAGATGTCGGTGGCTATCTGCGTTTGAACCAGGCTTTTCACGAAACGCTGTATTCTTACGCAAACGCGCCGATCCTCAGTGACCTGGCTGAAAGACTTTGGTTGCGGTTTGGCCCCTCATTGCGTGTTGTCTGCGGGCGCTTCGGCACACAGAGCCTTCCGGATCGGCACAAGGACATTATTGCCGCATTGCGCGTCGGTGACGCTGAAATGACCGCAAAGGCAACCGCCCAGGACATCGAACAAGGCATGGACCTGATGGCGGAAGCATTGACGTCCGTCTGATTCAGCCTGATTCGATTGACACGAAAAAATTTGATCATATTGTGTTCGCCAACTGCGTTCTTGAAGGAGATTCTCCGATGTCTACCATCACCAACCATATGCCGACCGCCGAATTGCAGGCGCTGGATGCGGCGCATCACATTCACCCCTTCTCGGCCAATGGTGCGCTGGGGAAGGAAGGAGCGCGCGTGATCACACGTGCCACTGGCGTTTATCTGACTGACAGCGAAGGCGAAGAAATTCTGGACGCGATGGCGGGCCTGTGGTGCGTCAATATCGGGTACGGGCGTGATGAGCTGGCTGATGTTGCCGCGCGCCAGATGCGCGAGCTGCCCTATTACAACACCTTCTTCAAAACGACCCACGTCCCGGCGATTGCTTTGGCTGCCAAGATTGCCGAACTGGCTCCGGGCGACCTGAACCATGTCTTTTTCGCAGCAGGCGGGTCCGAGGCAAACGATACCAATATCCGCCTCGTGCGCACCTACTGGGCCCAGAAGGGCCAGCCTGACAAGAACATTATCATCAGCCGAAAGAACGCCTATCACGGCTCATCCGTGGGCTCGGCCTCGCTGGGTGGTATGGCCGGGATGCACGCACAGGGTGGCATTCCGATCCCGAACATCCACCACATCAACCAACCCAACTGGTGGGCCGAAGGCGGCGACATGTCGCCCGAAGAATTCGGTCTGGCCCGCGCGCGCGAGCTGGAAGAGGCGATTGAGGAGTTGGGCGAAGACCGGGTAGCCGCCTTTATCGCCGAGCCGGTTCAGGGTGCAGGCGGTGTGATTGTCGCGCCCGATACATACTGGCCGGAAATTCAGCGTATCTGCGACAAGTACGATATCTTGCTGATAGCTGACGAGGTCATCTGCGGATTTGGCCGGACAGGCAACTGGTTCGGCTCTGAAACCGTTGGCATCAAACCGCATATCATGACCATCGCCAAGGGCCTTAGCTCGGGCTATGCGCCCATCGGCGGGTCCATCGTGAACGACGAAATCGCCGAAGTAATCGGCGGTACCGAATTCAACCATGGCTATACCTATTCCGGCCACCCGGTCGCGGCTGCCGTGGCATTGGAGAACCTGCGCATCCTCGAAGAAGAGAAGATCGTTGAGCATGTGCGCGACGTTGCCGCCCCCTATCTGAAAGAGAAATGGGAAGCACTGGCAGATCATCCGCTGGTGGGTGAGGCTAAGATCGTTGGCATGATGGCGTCTATCGCGCTGACCCCGGACAAAGCAAACCGCGCCAAATTCGCATCCGAACCCGGCACGGTCGGCTATATCTGCCGTGATCGGTGCTTTGCCAATAACCTGATCATGCGCCATGTCGGCGACCGGATGATCATCTCACCCCCGCTGATCCTGACGCCTGCGGATATCGACGAGATGTTCGTGCGGATCTACAAGTCGCTGGACGAAGCACAGGCCGAGATCATTGCGCAGGGGCTGATGAAAGCCGCATCCTAACTCAGCGATTTATGCATCTTAAAAGGCGGTCCATATGGGCCGCCTTTTTTTGTCATCGCAACCGCTCCAGCAGGTTTGGCGTGGGGTATCCGTCCGGGACCAA
This sequence comes from Ruegeria sp. YKSF131, assembly GCF_059612645.1. Taxonomy (NCBI): domain Bacteria; kingdom Pseudomonadati; phylum Pseudomonadota; class Alphaproteobacteria; order Rhodobacterales; family Roseobacteraceae; genus Ruegeria; species Ruegeria sp. YKSF131. The sequence continues at coordinate 43,911 of NZ_JBXWQZ010000014.1, forward strand.
CCCTTGCGCCAGTTGATACGCTCGAACCGCGTTGATAGTATTTGGCCCAGTGCGCCCGTCGTCACCCTTTGTGTCAAAGCCCGCATCCGTCAGAAGTGTCTGAAGTTCCTTTTTCTCGGCAAAGCTCAGCACCCGATCGCCGCGCGGCCAGTCAGATTGAAACGGTGCGCCCCCCGCAAGCCGGTCGGACAGATACCCGATGCCGATCACATAGGCATCGGCCCCGTTATACGCCTCGATCACGTTGAAATTGTCAAAAATCATCAGCGCGACGCCCTGACTTCCAGCCGGAAGCAGGATCGCGGCCTTCCCATGATCCGGCACGACGGTGCCATCCCGCGCCACGACACCCCTTGCAGCCCATTCGGACGGCATCAGCGTAAAATCACGACGGGCTGAGGCGTAATCGAAATCCGTGGGCAGACGCACCTCCACGCCCCACGGCTGACCCTTCGTCCAACCATGCCGCGCCAGATAAGACGCCGCCGAAGCCAGCGCATCCGTCGGGTCATCCGACCAGATGTCGCGCCTGCCATCACCGTCGAAGTCTACCGCGTGATCCAGATATGACGTGGGCATGAATTGCGTATGCCCCATTGCGCCCGCCCAACTGCCAAGCATGTTGCCGGCACTGATATCACCAGCCTGCACAATCCGCAGGGCAGCGACCAACTGCGTTTCAAAGAATTGTGCCCGCCGCGCATCAAAGGCTAGCGTCGCCAATGAACGAAGCGTTGGACTGCTGCCGCGATAAGACCCGAAAGAGGTTTCAAGTCCCCAGATGGCTGTGACCACCTCTTTTTCAACGCCGTATTCAGCCTCGATCCGGTTCAACACCTGCCGATGCCGCTGCAGGGCGGCGCGCCCATTCGACAGGCGCGTTTCCGAAACTGCGGTCTCAAGATACTCCCAGATGGGTTTCGAAAACTCCGCCTGATTGCGATCCCGTTCCAGGACATCTGCGTCATAGCTCATGCCCGAAAACACCTGAGTCAGTGTTCCCTGCGAAATGCCCTGCCGCCGCGCGCGGCCCTGAAACGCGCCAAGCCAGGTCTGAAACCGTGCCGTTGTCGCAGAAGCCACGGGCAAGGCCTCAGTCAACGGGCGCGGGACCGGACGGATCGAAACGGTCACATCCGCCGAAGCCAGTTGCAACGCATCGCGCGATATCCCGCTGTCTGCCCATCTGGTGTTCTCTGTTGTTTCCGCCTGCACTATGGATGCCCACAATGCGACGGTCATGACGCCGCCTACGCATTTTCGCATTCCGTTTTTCCTGATTACTGCTCGGCCACAGGGTAGCGCAAAATCGGAAATTCACAAAGAGCTCAGACGTTCGCCTCACGCTCCTGCGCGGCACGCTCTGCCCGAATGCGTTCCAATGCTTCGCGCAGCAGGGGCACGCGGTTCGGCCTGAAACTTTGTTCCGTCACTGACATGTCCTGCAAGCGATCCAACCGGAAAACGCGAAAATCCTGTCGCAGGTGGCACCAGCCCAACAACACGTTCGAGTGATCCAGATAGACGATGCTCAACGGGTTGACGCGCCTGTGCGTAGCATCGCCTTTCGCGTCCGTATAGAAAAACTCAACCGCGCGCTCATCCCACGTCGCCTGCCGCAGAGTGGCCACGTCAATCGTGGGTTCAGGCGGGCGGTTGAACCGCGTAGCAGCCAGAACCGCATGGCTGAGCCGGTGGGACTGGCGTTGCGGCAAGCGTCCCTGAAGTTTCCGCAGGGCCGTGCCCGCTGCGCCCGACAAAGCCGGATCGCCAATCACCTGAACTTCGCGCAGGCCCAGAACCAACGCTTCAAGCTCATCATCAGTGAACCCCAATGGGGGCAGGGTTGCGTCCTCGATCAGCGTAAAGCCAAACCCCGCTTCGCCATCGATCACGGCACCCAGTCCGCGCAATGCATCAATATCCCGATGAATTGTTCGGGCCGAAACACCCAAATCCTGCGCCAACTGTTCGGATGTTCTGGGCGAAGGGCCAGAACGCAGGGCTTGCATCAGTTGGAACAAACGGGCGGTGCGGGACATGATGTATTATAGCTTATCCCTAATGACAGAAACTGTCATTAGGTCCCGATACTCAGTCAGCACCCCATAACACGGAGCCTTATAATGCTGACCCTTCTCACCTTCCCCTCTGCCTTCGGCCTGTTCAGTGCCAGCCCCTTCTGTGTCAAGACAGCATTGATGCTTCAGCAGTCCGGCCAGACCTGGCAGCGCTCGGACATGCTTGACCCCCGCAAGATGCCCCACCAGAAGCTGCCCGTTTTGCGGACGCCGGAACGCCTGGTCCCGGACAGCGACCTGATCCGCGATTGGTTGGAACAGCAGGGCGCGGATTTCGACAAAGGGTTGACGGATGTCGAAAAGGCGCAGTCCCGCGCCCTGGTGCGCATGGCCGAAGAGCATCTGTATTTTCACATCGTTCTGGATCGCTGGGGCAATGACCAAGTCTGGCCGATCTTGCGTGATACGTTCTTTACTGGAATTCCGGCGTTGATCCGAAAACCTGCATCCAATGCGATCCGGAAATCCGTTCTGAGGGGGATCACGTCACAGGGAATCGGGCGGTTTTCGCTGTCCGAACGGCTGGACCGGATCGAACGTGACCTCGAGGCGATCTCGGCCTATCTGTGGCAATCCTCTTTCCTGCTTGGGGACCGGCCGACATCGGCTGACATGAGCGTTGGTCCAATGCTTGCCGCGATGCGCGCCACACCTGCGGACACCCCCCTGACCCGCCGGATCAAACAGGATAACCTGCTAAACAGCTACGTGGATCGGTTGGAACAGGCGATACCAATTGCATGAAACCCTTTGAAAACCCTTTGGTCGCTTCGGCCTTTGAAGCCCTGCCCCCGCAAACCCGTGCGGGGGCTCTGGCCCTGCGGGCGCTTGTGTTTGACACGGCAGCCTCTCTGCCTGCCGCCCCCACGGTGCAAGAGGAGCTGCGGTGGGGTCAGCCCGCCTATCTTGCGCCCAAAGGGTCAACGATCCGGCTGGGCGCGCACAAGTCGGCAAGTTTCGCCTTGTTTGTGCACTGCTGAACCCGGTTGATAAGCGATTTCACATCCGCCTTTCCGGGCGAGGACCAGATAGATGGGAACCGTGCCGTTCTGTTTGATGACACTACACAAATCGATCCAACACGCCACGGATGGCTGATTGCCCGGGCGTTGACCTATCACCTCTGACGGCGTTTGCGTTCGACCTTGCGCTTGATCTTGTCTTTCTTGCGCTTGGTGCTGATCGCTTTGCGCCGGGATGATCGCCCTTTTGGCCTCTGTCCGCGCGGCAGGGCCTGGTCGTCAATGGACAGCAGCTCCAGCTCCAACCCGCCGGTCACTGGTGTCGCTTCGGTCAGTCGAACGGTGACACGTTGACCAATGGCGATAGTCAGCCCCGTGTCCGCCCCCATAAGTGTCCCGGCCTCGCGGTCGAAATGGAAAAACTCGCGCCCAAGTGATCGCACCGGAACCAAGCCATCCGCACCGGTTTCGTCCATTTTGACAAAAGCACCAAACCGGGCAATGCCGCTGATCCGGCCCGTGAATTCATTGCCAACCCGTTCGCTCAGATACGCGGCCAGATAGCGGTCAGTCGTGTCCCGTTCAGCCATCATCGAGCGGCGCTCGGTGTCCGAGATATGAGTGGCCGTTTCTTCGAGCCGGGTAATCTCGTCTTCTGTCAAACCGTCTGTGCCCCAATCGTGGGCCGAGATCAGCGCCCGATGCACGACCAGATCGGCATAGCGCCGGATAGGAGAGGTGAAATGCGCGTAGTTCCGCAGCGCCAGCCCGAAATGGCCGAAGTTCTCAGGGTTGTAATATGCCTGTGCCATTGACCGCAGGGTGGTCAGGTTGATCAGTTCCGCATCCTCGGTCCCGGTGGCGGCGTTCAGCAGCGCATTCAGGTGGCGGGTTTGCAGCACCTGCCCCTTGGCGAGGTTCAATCCGGCAGCCTGCGCCGTTTCCCGCAGGCTTTCCAGTTTCTCGGGCGCGGGTTCCTCGTGCACGCGGAACAGCAGCGGACGGCGCTTGGCGATCAGTGTCTCCGCAGCCGAGACATTGGCGAGGATCATGAACTCTTCGATCAACCGATGCGCATCCAACCGGTCACGGAACGCCACGCTTTCAACATGACCCGTTTCGCTGAGCACGATCTTACGCTCGGGCAGGTCCAGTTCCAGCGGCTGTCGCACAGCCCGCGCTTTCTTCAGCGCGGCATAGGCGGCATAAAGCGATTTCAAGACCGTCTCCACCAATGGCCCGGTGCGGTCGTTCGGGTTGCCGTCGATGGCCTCCTGCACTTCGGCATAGTTCAGCGACGCGACCGAACGCATCAACCCCCGCACGAAACGATGACCAATCTTGTTACCGTCCGCGTCAATCTGCATCCGCACAGCGATACAGGCACGCGGGACGCCTTCATGCAGGGAACACAGATCACCCGACAGCCGATCAGGCAGCATCGGGACCACTCGGTCAGGGAAATAACTTGAATTGCCCCGCTTGCGCGCCTCGCGGTCCAGGGCCGAGCCGGGCAGCACATAAGCAGCAACATCGGCGATAGCGACCCAGATCACATGTCCACCAGGGTTCTTGGGGTCTTCATCCGCGTGCGCGTAGCAGGCATCATCACGATCACGCGCATCCGAGGGGTCGATGGTCAGCAGCGGCATGTCCCGCAGGTCCTCGCGGCCCTTCAGGCCAACGGGTTTGGCATTGTCTGCTTCGGCTATGACCTTGTCGGGAAAGTCATCCGGGATACCGTGCTGATGGATCGCGATCAGCGAAACAGCCTTGGGCGCGGTCGGATCACCCAGCCGTTCAACGATGCGCGCGCGCGGCAGGCCCATGCGGTTTTTCGGCCCGGCCTGTTCGGCCTCGACCAATTCGCCGTCTTTGGCACCATGCACCGCGCCATCGGCAACCAGCCATTCGGTCTGGCCTGCCTTGTCGATAGGGACGATTCTGCCCCCTTCGGCCCCTTTACGGAATATGCCCACGATCTTGCGCGGGTTGGTTCCGATCCGGCGGATCAGACGCGCTTCGTAATTGTGATCTTCCTCGTGCACGACGGTCAGGCGGGCCAGAATACGGTCACCCTCGCCCAAGGCCGGGTCGCTGGCCCGCGCGATTATCAGAACGATGGGCTCGACCCCTTCGCCATGCCATTCCAGTGGTCGGGCGAACAGATCACCATCGGCATTCGGCTCTTTCACCTGCAAGACACTGACAGGTGGAAGACGGTCCGGATCGCGATAGCTGCGTTTGCGTTTTTCAAGATGCCCTTCGGCCTCAAGCTCTTTGAGGATGCGCTTGAGGTCAATACGATCCGCGCCCTTGATGCCAAAGGCTTTGGCGATATCGCGCTTCGAGGTCAGGGTGGGGTTCGCCGAGATCCAGTCAAGGACCTCCTGCTTGGTAGGGATGCGAGTCATGCTTCCGGCGTAGCACGCGTTTGCGACCGCGTCATGACCAAAAAACCTCAGGGTTTCAGATCAGCGACCGTATCCACATCGCGCAGCTGGTCCAGCAGGGTCACACGGCAGTTTGGGATTGAGGCAAGTGTGTCGGCCAATGCATGTTCTGTGGACCAGCGCACATCGTGGAACAGACCTGCGGGCAGCGCGCCATAGCGCTGCGCACCGACCAGCCAATAGCCGCCATCCGGCGCGGGGCCGAACACCATCTGGGTTCGCCTAAGCGCACCAAAAGCGCGGGCTATATGTGCACGCGAAATACCCGGAATATCCGCTCCGATCAGGCAAACCGGCCCCTTGGGCATTCCGCGCAACATCCGTCTCATCCGGTCCCCCAGATCGCCGGACCCCTGCGGCGCGCGCGGCAGATCAACGGGCCAGATACGGCTTGCAAGACCTTCTGCATCGGGCGACACGGCCAGCACGATCTGCCAGCGAGGGTCACGCAGCTTTCGGATCAAAGCGCGGGTCTGGTGCCGAAACCACCACGCGGCACCAACCATGCCGATATCACGCCCCAGCCGCGTCTTGACACGGCCCGGTCGAGGTTCCTTGACCATGATCACCAATGTGCGCTGCATGGATCAGGCGAAATAATCCGTCAGGATACGGGTATAGATCGATTTGAGTTGCTTGATCTGCGCAACCTCAACGCACTCGTCCACCTGATGCATCGTGCGCCCGACCAAGCCGAACTCCACCACCGGACAATGGTCTTTGACAAAGCGCGCATCCGAGGTGCCGCCGGTTGTCGACAGTTCAGGCGTAACGCCGGTTTCGGTTTCGACCGCTTTGGCCACCAGATCCGACAAAGGCCCTGGTGGGGTCAGAAAACTTTCACCCGATATGCTGATCGTGACACCGATGTCGACACCGTATTGGGCTGCCACCTGATCCGCCTCTGATTGCAACCAGTCACTCAGGCTGGCCCCGGAATGCAGATCGTTAAAGCGGATATTGACCGCGCCGCTGCATTGCGACGGGATCACGTTGGTTGCGGCGTTTCCGGTGTCGATAGTGACAACAGCCAGTGTTGAGGCGTCGAAATGGTCCGTGCCCTGATCCAGTTCATGGCTGGCAAGCCGATCCATCAGCCGCGCCATGGCGGGCAGAGGGTTTTTGGCCCGATGGGGATAAGCCGAATGTCCCTGAACACCTGTAATCTTAAAACATGCAGTCATTGAGCCCCGACGGCCGATCTTGATCATCTCGCCCATTTTGTTCGGGCATGTTGGCTCACCCACCAGACAGACCGACATACGCTCTCCGGCGCCTTCCATGTAATCGAGAAGCGCAGTGGTGCCGTCCAACGCATCGCCTTCCTCATCACCGGTAATCGTCAGGACAATTGCCCCATCCGGCGGGGTGTCACGCACGAAATCCACTGCGGCAGCCGCAAAAGCCGCAACACCGGATTTCATATCGGTAGTACCGCGCCCATACATCACCCCATCCCGCACTTCGGCCCCGAAGGGCGGCGCAGTCCAGGCAGCTTCGTCGCCGACAGGGACGACGTCTGTGTGACCGTTAAATCCGAAACTACGCGCATGACCTTTCTGCCCCCAACGCGCGAACAGGTTACTGATGCCGCCGCGATCGACACGCGAGCATTCGAAACCTGCCTCCGACAGCACTGTCTCAAGCAAAACAAGTGCTCCGCCCTCTGAAGGTGTGACCGAAGGGCAACGGATCAGTTCGGCTGTCAATTGGACGGGATCAGTCATGCGGGGACCTCTGAAACTGTGTCTGACGCGGGTTCGCGCACAGATTCAACGATTTGGCCGGTTTTCCAACCCCAATCCGTAAAAAAACGGTCATCCGAATATGTAGATGTCAAAGCGGCACCCCAATAAAACATGGAACTTTACCCTGCGACCACCTTGCCGCCCGCCACAAATTCGCGTTACAGGGCCGCGAAACAGGTGAATTGAATATGAAGCGCGCCTTCTTCGCACTGATCTGCCTGACTTTCGCCGTCATCGCACAGCAAAGCCTGGCACAGTCCCTTTCGGTCACAACCGTGACCCGCCCGCCATTTTCCTATGTCGAGGATGGCGACGAAACCGGTTTCTCTATGGATTTGCTGGCGGCCCTGGCCGAGGCTCTGAACTGGGACTACACGGTCAACCGCGTCGACGCGTTTTCTGACATGTTGGGTGCCGTGCAGAGCGGATCTGCAGACCTTGCCATCGCCAATATCTCGATCACCGCCCTGCGCGAAACGCAAATGGACTTTTCTCAGCCGATCTTTGAAGCGGGTCTTCAGATCATGGTGCCCTCGGACGCGGTACGAAAACCTTCGATTTTGCAGGCTCTGCTATCGAAAGAACTTTTCATCGCTATCGGGCTGGCCTTTGCCATTCTCCTCGGTGGCGGCATGCTGATGTGGAGCTTTGAACGCCGTGCCCAACCCTATTTCGACCGCAACCTTAACGAGGCGTGGTTCCCATCGTTCTGGTGGGCACTCAATTTGGTTGTGAATGGCGGGTTCGAAGAACGAATGCCGCGAACACCGTTCGGTCGTATGCTGGGGGTTACCCTGGTGGTGTCATCCTTGTTCATCGTGTCGGTGTTTACCGCCCGCATCACCTCGGTCATGACGGTGGACGCGATTACCGGCAGCGTGAATTCGGTGAACGACCTTTACGGCAAGAATGTCGGGACAATCTCGGGGTCTACAGCGGCGAGCTTTCTGAACCGGCGCGAGATCGAATTCACCGGCTACCCCGGACTGAACGAGATGCTGGACGCCTTCAAAGCCGAAGAACTGAATGCCGTCGTGTTCGACGCGCCGATCCTGTCCTACTTCGCAGCTCATGAAGGGCGGCGGATTGCATCGATGACAGGTGGCGTCTTCCTGCGCGAGAATTACGGCATCGCATTTCCGACCGGATCACCGCTGGTCGAGGATGTTAACCAGGCATTGCTCGGCCTGCGCGAAGACGGAACCTATGACGAAATCTATCGCAAGTGGTTCGGGTCGCGAAACTAAGCTTGTGCTTCGTCTTCGAAAAACGGTGTCATCTGCGCGACGATCACTGCGTTTTCATCCAATGCTCTTTGCATCAGCGCACGTTCGTCCGGCTCGATATCGTGGCCTTGCGCTTCACGCTCGGCCAATGTGCCATATCCGGTAACATCCAGCGGTGCGGTGTCTGCCTGCTTCAGGATCGCAACCGTCTCACGCACGGCCTCGGCCTCATCCACGCCGCTGGCATAACACATCAGTGCCGCGCCGGTCGCCCCATCAGGCAGGCCGTCGCCCTCCTTGCGGCCAATCTGGACCAGAAGGGTATAGACTTGCTGACGTGAGGGTTTCTTTTGCTTCTCCATGCACCGGGCCATAGCCCCGCGCCGGTTCGCGGTCAAGCAGCCAACAATTGCAGGAGCCCCGCCTTGCGCCCATAGTACCCAGAATACACCGATCCCGGATACCAAAGGACGCCTTCATGCCCTACCCAGATTTCATAACGAGATTTCCCAGCCTCGACGTACCGTTCCCTGGCGACGTGGTGCAAACGGCCGTGATCCGGTCGGATGCAGGGTTGGTGGCGTTCTTTACTTTTCTTCATGATTTCGAATTGCCCTTACATTCTCACAAAGCCCAATGGGGCACAGTGGTTGAGGGTGAGGTTGAATTGACCATCGACGGGCAGACCCTAACCTACCGCTCTGGCGACAGTTATTCGATCCCGTCAGGCGTGGAACATGGCGGCAAAATCAAGGCTGGCACACGGGTTATCGATGTTTTCGAGGAACCGGACCGGTATCCGATCAAGGGATTAGCTGGGCGAGAGACTCAGTGAACGCGAGTCTCGGCCTCCCTCATTGATTGAAGACCTCCGGCCCGAAAAGCTGTTGAGTTGAATCCGGCGGCGATGGTGAAACCGAAGGCAACGGTGAATCCGAAGGCGGCAGCGAAACCGAAAGTGCTGAAGTAAACAAAGGAAGCACTGAAGTCGAAGCCATGCAGGGTGAGAACCGCTAAGCAGCACTTCAAAGCTGATCGCGGCCACGAACTTCGTATCTGGTTCAGTCGGCTTGACCCAAAAAACAAATAGGCCGGAGCAGTTATGCCCCGGCCTTGCGCGTTAATCAGAACGATCAGTCCCGCAGCAATTCGTTGATGCCCGTTTTCGAGCGGGTCTTTTCGTCAACCCGCTTCACGATCACAGCGCAATAGAGGCTGACGTTGTTCTTCGACGGCATGGAACCCGCGACCACAACCGAATAGGGCGGAACCTCGCCATACATGACTTCTCCGGTTTCGCGATCCACGATCTTGGTGGACTTACCAATGAACACGCCCATCCCCAGAACCGAGCCTTCGCGGACGATACATCCCTCCACCACTTCCGAGCGCGCGCCGATAAAGCAATTGTCTTCAATGATGGTCGGGCCAGCCTGCATCGGCTCAAGCACTCCGCCAATACCAACGCCGCCCGACAGGTGCACATTCTTGCCGATCTGTGCGCAGGATCCGACGGTGGCCCAGGTATCAACCATCGTGCCTTCGTCAACATAGGCCCCAAGGTTCACGAAAGACGGCATAAGCACCACGCCCGGTGCGATGTAAGCGGATTTGCGGACAACGCAGTTTGGAACCGCGCGGAACCCGGCAGACCGCCACTGGTTTTCACCCCAACCGGCGAACTTGCTGTCCACCTTGTCCCACCAGCCGCCGTCCTGCGGACCGCCCGGCTGGATTTCCATGTCCTTGATACGGAAGCCCAGCAGAACCGCCTTTTTGGCCCATTGGTTTACGTGCCAGTCACCGGATTCCAGCTTTTCCGCCACGCGCAACGAGCCACTGTCCAGCGCATTCAGCGTATCCTCGATCGCCTCGCGCTGCTCGCCTGTGGTGGCGGGCGTGATGGTCTCGCGTGCCTCCCAGGCGGTTTCGATGGCGGCTTCCAGTTGCGCGTTGGACATGGGGTGTCTCCCTACAGAATCTGTTCACGTTGATTTGGCCTATACGCAAGCCCGACCCATGGCGCAATGCGACGTAGACGAGCCCAATTGCGTCTGAGGCTCAGGGTCATCAGCTTGCGCGCCGGATATGGCGGGTCAGGATCGCCGTTGCTGTGGCCATTTCCTTGCGCTTCAACGCTCGCGCAATGGCCGCATGATCCGTGTCAGCCCGCTGCACCCATTTCAACCGCCATTGCGCGAACAGATGGCGTGCGCTTGCGATATGCAGATCGTCAATTGCGTGCAAAAGCCGAGGCAGCCCGCAAGGTGTCAGGATGGCGCGATGGAACGTTCTGTTGAGGGCCTCCCATTGCGGCATCGACTGCGCCTCGTCACAGGCGATGCGTGCGTTCTCGATCTTTTCCAACGCGACCGGAGACATGTTTTGTATCGATTGCTGCAACGCCAGCGTTTCTAAGGCCACACGCATTTCGATCACCTCCCGAACCTCTGCCGGGTCTAACGCTGTAACACGCATTCCCTTGCGCGGTTCATGCCGGGCCAACCCATGCGCCTCAAGCCGCAACAAGGCTTCGCGCACCGGAACATGGCTGGTATCGAAGGTTCGGGCAATATGGTCCTGCCGCAGCTTTTCACCGGCCGCCAGCTCTCCGGTGATGATCCGCTGGCTAAGGCTTTGGTAAATCGTGTCGGAGATCATTGCAGTCATGGATTATAGATAAAATCCACCATCCACATCCACAACCCGATAATTCACTCAGCGAACGGGTCCGGCGCGATATTTGCACCACAAACCAGAACGGCCACGCGCTCACCCGGTTCAGGTCGATACGCACCCGAGGTCAAGGCGGCCAATGCGGTCGCGCCCGCAGGCTCTACCAGAATGCGATGCGCGCGCCAAAGCGCTTGCTGTGCCGCCGCGATGGCATCGTCTGACACCAGAACCGAACTCATACCCTGTGCCAATTCAAAACAAATTTCGCCGATCCGCCGCGCGCCCAGCGCGTTTGCGGCGATGCCCGACACGGAAACATCAACCGGCTCACCAGCGCGCAACGCTGCATTCAACGCGCAGGACGTTTCCGGCTCGACCGCCACAACCTTGCGCGCGCCACCGAACCAGGCCAGCGCCCCGGCGATCAGCCCGCCGCCACCAACAGCGACCAGTACCGTATCCGCCTGCAAGCCCTGGGCGTCCCATTCCGCAAAACAGGTTCCTTGCCCAGCCACCGTGGCCGGGGCGTCATAAGCATGGATCTGCATTGCCCCCGTCGTCGCCTCATGCTCCTGCGCTGCGGTCAGCGCGTTCGCGTATTCACCGGAAACAACGCTCAGGTCGGCGCCGGTTTGCCGGATCAGTGCGATCTTGGAAGGGCCTGCCAGTTCCGGCACAAATATCTTTGCAGGATAACCCAGCGTCTGCGCTGCATAAGCCGCCGCCGCACCATGATTGCCACCGGATGCGGCGACCACACCCGCGGGCGGCACATCCGAGCTGAGCAGCGTATTGAACGCACCCCGCGCCTTGAAACTGCCAGTATGCTGCATGTGCTCGAGTTTCAGCTCAACCGGATAGCCGGGAATGTTGCTTTCCATAACCGGGGTCACTTGCGCATATCCCGCGATGCGGTCCCGTGCTGCCGATATTTCACTTTTCCAATTCATTCTCGTCTTTCCGTGACTGGCACTCTGCCCGCGAACCCTATAGCTGTTTGTCAAACACGCAAGCAGGGATCGATCACCGATGAGAGAAGACCGTCACAGTCCGTTTCGCGATGCGCAGACCGACCGCTCGACCGCGAAAGAGGTTCCGGACACACCGCAAACACGCTCTCCGGCCTACCGTCTGGCTTTCGCGGATGACGAGTTTCTGTGCCGGGACGAGCTGCGCCCTGTACGCTTGCAGCTTGAGTTGCTGAAACCCGAAATGATCATGACCGAGCGTGAGATCGCGTCGACCATCGTAATGTTCGGCGGCGCCCGCATTCCCGAACCCTCGCAAAAGCACACCGCGCGGACAGAGACTCTGGCCAGCCTGTCGAAATATTATGATGAGGCGCGCGAGTTTGCCCGGCTGATGACCGTAAAATCAAAAGAAACCGGCTGCCGCGAGAATGTGATCGTCACTGGCGGCGGCCCCGGTGTGATGGAAGCTGGCAATCGCGGTGCACACGAAGCGGGCGGGTGCTCGATCGGGCTGAACATCGTGCTTCCGCACGAACAGGCGCCAAACAGTTTCGTGACGCCAGAGCTCAGCTTTAATTTCCACTATTTTGCGATCCGCAAAATGCACTTCCTGATGCGCGCCCGCGCCATCACCATCTTTCCCGGTGGGTTTGGGACGCTGGATGAACTGTTCGAATCCCTGACCCTGATCCAGACCGGCAGAATGGATCGCGTGCCATTCCTGCTGTTTGGCCGCGCGTTCTGGGAGAAGGTTATCAACTGGGACGCACTGGCGGATGCCGGTACGATCTCGGAGGAGGATTTGGACCTGTTCCGCTTTGTCGATACCGCGCAGGAGGCGGCCGAGATCATCGAGAACTGGGAACCCGCCCCGCCCCGCGACGAAATTCCGGGGCGCTGAGCGATGAAACCCCCAAAGACAGGCGAAATGCTCCACCTACGTGGCAACGCGTTGTCAAAAGGCGAACCCGTCGCCCTTCCACTGACGCAAAGCAGCATGTTCCATCTGCCGGGCGTGCCGGACGGTCACCCGACCTATGGCCGTGTCGATAACCCCACCTGGGTACATCTTGAGCATGTTTTGTCCCATCTGGAAGACGCGCCTTGCCTCAGTTTTCCTTCAGGGATGGCCGCAATTTCTGCGGCTCTTTTTGCAACGGTGCAAGCCGGGTCGCGCCTTCTGATTCCTTCGGACGGGTACTATGTCACCCGTCTGCTGGCCGACCGGTTCCTTTCGCGTCTTGGCGTGACAGTTGAAGAGCGCCCGACCACTGCGTTTGCCGCAGGTGGTTTTGACGGGTTTGACGTTGTGTTCGTCGAAAGCCCTTCGAACCCCGGTCTGGACATGATTGACCTGAAAGCCACAGCCGAACAGGTGCGGTCTGCTGGCGGGGTGACGATTGCCGACAATACGACGATGACGCCGTTGGGTCAGCGTCCGTTGGATTTGGACATCGACGTGGTCGTGTCGTCCGACACCAAAGCGATGGGCGGGCATTCCGACATGCTGATGGGCCATGTGGCCAGCCGCAACAGTGACATCATGGAACGGGTCGAGGAATGGCGGAAGGTCTCCGGCTCGATCCCCGGACCGCATGAGGCATGGTTGCTGCATCGCGGGTTGGAAACGCTGGATGTCCGGTTCGACCGGATGTGCAATTCGGCTCAGGTAATAGCAGAACGGTTGGCAGTTCACCCAGCGGTCAAACAGGTCCGCTATCCCGGGCTGGCCAATGATCCATCGCACGCACTGGCGCAGGCACAAACGGCACGGTTCGGATTTCTGCTATCCTTGACTTTGGAGAGCGAAGACAAGGCCGAAGCCTTCATCAACACCTGCCCGCTTTTGCGCCCCGCCACATCCTTCGGAGGTGTTCACAGCTCGGCCGAACGCCGCGCGCGATGGGGTGATATGGTCGACCCGGCCTTCATCCGCCTGTCCGTTGGATGCGAACCGGTGGACGAACTGTGGCAGGCGATCGAGGCCAGCCTGAACGCGCTGTGATTACTTCTTCGCGGCACGCAGGTCCTTGAAAACGTAGATCGGCAGCACCACGCTGGCGATCAGCGCCCCCAGCCAGACAAGCAGCGTCGCCGCCAGTAGGTTCGAGATACCACCAACGGTCAGCCCCGACGCGATGAGGTCGGTCACCAGCAGGCCCACAAATGTCACGACCAGGGCAATCCCGCCTTTCAACGCTGGCGCTTTCTTTTCGCCAAGCTTCAGTATCAAGGGCTCGGCGATCACCTGAACGACAGTGAAAACGATCACAACCACGATAAAAGAGATCGGTTTGATCGCGAAACCGGACAGTATCAGCGAAGCCAGCAACAGCCCGATGGCATTGCCGGCCAGCAGGGCCAAAGCGGATTTGATTCTGCGCGACATGGGATGGCCTCCGTCAATCTACAATCAGAAATATGAAGATATTAGCAGGCTTCTGAGTTTTTTCGAGACAATTCAATCGCCTCTTCCTTTTGACCCGTTGAAAACACGTGGTAGAACACATTCATCAAGATCAGACCTGCCCTGACCCGCGAGTGTGAGATGAGCGACGATCCCTATTCCGTCCTTGGCGTCCCGAAAGACGCCAGCGCCGACGAAATCAAGAAAGCCTACAGGCGTATTGCCAAGGAATGCCACCCGGACCTGAAACCCGGCGATGCCAAGGCCGAGGCTAAATTCAAGGCCGCCGCCGCCGCGTATGACGTGTTGAAAGATCCTGAAACCCGCGCCCGCTTCGACAATGGCGAAATCGACGCATCGGGTCAGGAACGCCCGCAACAACACTATTACCGGGACTATGCCGAGGCCGCTGGAAACCCCTATCGCGGGCGTCAGGCGGACCCGGACGACATGTCGGACATCTTTGCCGAATTCATGCGCGGCCGCGGTGGATTTGGCGGCCAGCAAAGACATGAATTTCATGCGCCAGGGCATAACCTGAACTATTCCCTTCAGATCAGCTTTCTGGATGCCGTGTTTGGCGCCAGCCAGAAACTGACCCTACCAGACGGTAACCGGATCGAGGTCAAGATCCCCGCCGGTATAACCGAGGGTCAAACCATCCGTCTGCGCGGCAAGGGTGCTCCGGGTTATGGCGAAGGCCCTCCGGGGGATGCGTTGGTGACCGTCACGGTCACCAAACATCCGGTGTTTGACCGTCAGGGCGACGACATCCATATCACGCTGCCGATCAGCATAGATGAGGCCATTCTGGGCGGCAAAGTCGCCGCCCCCACAATCGATGGCGGTGTAAACGTCAATGTTCCGGCGGGCACCAGCAGCGGTAAAACCCTTCGCCTGCGCGGCAAGGGGGTGAAGAAACGCGGCTCATCCCAGCGCGGCGACCAACTGATCGAATTGACTGTCTCGCTGCCCGACAAGATCGATGATGACCTCAGGCAGTTCATGGAGACTTGGCGCGAAACGCACCGCTATGATCCACGGAAAGGAATGTCGTCATGACCCTGACCGAAAAGGAACTGATCGAAACCGTCTCGCGCCTGACCTCTGACCGCCTGACCGAATATCTTGCGGCCGAGATCGTGATCCCTGAACAATCGGAGCAGGGGCTGGTCTATCACAGTATCGACGTTGCCCGGCTGGAACTGGCTTGCGAGTTGCACGAGCAATACGACATGGAGGCCGATGCGCTGTCGATGATGATCTCGCTGATTGATCAGATGCATGGGCTGCGCGCCGAACTGCGTGAGGTTCTGAACGCAGTCGAGGCGCAACCCGAGCCGATGCGCCAACAACTGATCGAAGTTATCGGCACAGCGCGGTTCCGTCGCAGATAACAGGGTTTTGGGCGCAATGATTATGGCGTAGAAGGCCGCCTTGATCCTTTGTCAGGTAGCTTCCATGACCCAGCCCAGATCCGAGTTGCTGATGCCTGCGGGCAATCTGCGCAAACTTAAACTCGCCATCCTCTATGGGGCAGACGCCGTGTATCTGGGCACGCCGGATATGTCGCTGCGCACCAAGTCCGAGTTTTCGCTGGACGAGGTAATTGAAGGGGTCGAGTTCTGCCACAACCATGGCCGGCGCGCCTACCTGACACTGAACCTGTTCTCGCATAACAAAGACATCCCGAAACTGGACGAATACATCGACACGGTGCGCAAGGTGCAGCCCGACGGGTTGATCATCGCCGATCCGGGCGTATTCCAATACGTCCGCGAGCGCGCGCCCGAACTGCCGCTGCATATCTCGACCCAGGCCAATATCTGTTCGTGGTTGTCGGTGAAGTTCTGGCAGGATCAGGGGGCCGAGCTGGTGGTTCTGGCGCGTGAGGTTTCCTATCCCGAACTGGTCGAGATCCGTGAGAAATGCCCTGATATCAAGTTAGAAGCCTTCGTGCACGGCGCTATGTGCATGACCTATTCGGGCCGCTGCCTGCTGTCGAATTTCATGGCCGAACGCGGGGCCAACCAGGGCAACTGCGCCAATTCCTGCCGCTGGAACTACGGTCTGAAACTGCGCCTCAAGGATGGTACGCATCAGGAATTGCGTATCACCGAAGAAAACGCCGACCTGTTCGAATTCCTGCTGGAAGAAGGCTGTCGCCCCGGTGACCTGATGCCCGTCGAAGAGGATGATCGCGGCTCGTACATCCTAAACTCACGCGACCTCTGCATCATGCCGAAGCTGGACGAGTACCTGAAAATCGGTGTCGACAGCCTCAAGGTCGAAGGGCGCGGCAAATCGGAATACTACGCCGCGATCGTCGCGCGGGCCTATCGTATGGCCATCGATGACTATTTCGCGGATCCCGAAAACTGGGACCCCAAGCCTTACATGCGCGAGCTCGAAACCGTCGGAAATCGCGGCTATACGCTGGCCTTTCACGAGGGTCGGCTGACAAACTATGCACATGATTACGAACACACGGCCTCGATCTCGCAATGGGAATATGCCGGGATCGTCACCGAAGTGACCGAGGATGCCTTTCTGGTTGAGGTGAAGAACAAGCTGGAACCGGGTGATGTGCTGGATTTCGTCTCGCCAGTCGCACGCGACACGGTTCTGCTGCGGGTCTATGATTTCGAATGCGCCCATGATGGCGCACGGTTGGACGTGGTTCATGGCAGCACAAAAACCATCATCCGGTTGCCTTTCACCCTGTTTGATCACGAGGATATCGACGATCTGCGCGCCCGTTTTCCGGTCTATTCAGTGCTGCGCAAGGAACGCGCCCTGACCGACGAACACTGGAGCCGCATTCGCTTTGACAAGCTCGTGCAGGGATTGGAAACCTCCGGTCGCGACAATTCAACAGCTTATGCACGCCGTCGCGATGATCTGGTTGAAAAGATTGGCGAAGACGGTAACGAACGCCGGTTCAAGACAAACCGCATCGGCACGGAAGGATGCTGCGGCAAGGGCTGCAACGGATGCCTGATCTTCTGGCAGGATGACAAATACGCGTTGGCCCGCGAGGTACTGTCCAAACGAAAACAAGGCGAACAGCTCAGCCGCCGTGAGGCGACAGAACTCAAGCTGCCGGGTGAACCGGCTTAGTTTCCCACCCGATATTCTTCGGGGATAAAGAACGTATAGTCGCGATCCGCCACTTGCTCGTGACAGACATGGCAGTACGCGACCTCACTGGCGCGGTCCCCCATAGTATCCCCGAACACCGACCCGTCCGGCAGCACCATTATATAACGCCAGTCAGCGGTGATCGGGCTGGTACCGTCTGGCAATTTTTCCATTATGAACATGGCGCCTGGATGTATGTGACCTTCATCGGTCACCGTCATGCTGTCCTTGGCAAGCACCGATCCCATGGGAAGTTTTTCGCCTTGCTGCAATGTCCCGTAGTTATGTGCCATTCGGTTGGCATACGAGTTTACGTAACGCTGCCCGTGCGTGGCCGAGATATAAGGCGCGTCGTTAAAAAGCGGCCAGCTTTGGTAGTTGAGGATCAGATCCAGTTGCGCCGCGGCATACCCCCGTGCCATGCGACGGCTTAGTGAATGGTAGTGGGCCGCGGCCTCATCCTTGCTCAGCTCTGCCGGATTTTCGATCGCGATATGAGCGTTGTGACCATCCGCCGTTGCCAGTCCTGAAGAAATCAGAAGTATCGCGCACGCAATGGCTTTGTGCTGGAGAATTATTCGTAGATAGGAGTCCATTATTACGACCCACCTGAAAATCAGTTCGCCTGAGCGCCACGTGACGACAGAGTTCTTATTCTAGCGGCTCTGGGATCTCTTACCAGCTCAGGTCCCAGAATCTCACCGCCTTGTGCTTCGATTTGAACCTGCATCCTGCGGCATTGAATCTTTAAAATATAGCAAATTATGCATATTGAATCAGTATCTGAAACATTAAGTTTACAGGCACACTTCATGCGTGCAGGCGGTCATTTTGGACAATCAAAGCACGACCACCCAATCCATGATGAACCCGACAGAAAAACTACCGGGTTAAACCGGCTTCGGACTCAATCTGTTTGCGCGATTTGCGGGCACGTTCGGTTGCCGATTTCAACTGGCCGCACGCCGCCATGATATCCTCGCCCCGTGTCTTGCGAATGGGAGAGGCGTAGCCTGCCTGATAGATGATGTTGGCAAAAGCGCGGATGCGGTTGTTCGAGCTGCGCTTGTACGGTGCACCGGGCCATTCGTTGAACGGGATCAGGTTGATCTTGGCCGGAATCTTGTGGTGCTTGATATGGTCGATCAAACGATGGGCATCCTCGTCACTGTCATTCACACCGTCCAGCATCACGTACTCGAACGTGATCCGCTCGGAGTTCGAGGCATTGGGATAGCTGGCCAGCGCCTGCAACAACTCATTGATATTCCAGCGCTTATTGATCGGGACCAGAACGTCGCGGGTTTCATCCGTGGTTGCATGGAACGAGATCGCCAGCAGACAGCCGATTTCCTCGGCGGTGCGTGCAATTTCGGGTACCACTCCGCTGGTCGACAGCGTGATGCGGCGGCGCGACAGGGATATCCCCTCGGGGTCCATCGCGATCTTCATCGCGTCGCGGACGTTTTCGAAATTGTAAAGCGGCTCACCCATTCCCATCAGAACGATGTTCGACAGAAGGCGCGTTTCATCCTTTGGTGCACCAGGGGTCGGCCATTCGTCAAGATCGTCGCGCGCCATCATGATCTGCCCGACAATTTCGGCAGATGTTAAATTACGTACAAGTTTCTGGGTGCCGGTATGACAAAACGAACATGTCAGTGTACATCCGACCTGAGACGATATGCACAGCGTTCCGCGATCTTCCTCGGGGATGTAGACCACCTCGACCTCGTGCCCACCCGCGATCCGGCACAGATATTTGCGGGTGCCGTCCTCGGACACCTGTCGGGTCACGACCTCAGGGATCTCGACCACAAAGTTTTCGGTCAGTTGCGCACGGTACGCTTTGGCGAGATTCGTCATCTGGGAAAAATCGCGCACGCCCCATTGATAGATCCACTGCCAGATCTGACCGGTGCGCATCTTTGCCTGCTTTTCAGGCGTACCATGTTCGATCAGGACCTCGCGCAAACGGTCGCGGGTGAGACCGACAAGGTTCACCTTCCCCTCGGGCAATTTACGAGGGAGAGTCATGACGTCTTGAGTGATCGGCGCTTTGGGCGACATTGTGGTACCTGCTGAGGCGTATCTTCAAGGATTCTGGCTTGGGATGCGCCTCTATATAGGAACCTGTGCAAAGATCAAAAGGAATCGTTTCAGTCAGTCTGCAAAACTCAACAGTTCTTCAACGCGTGCCCGCCCTAAATTCACTCGGCATGATGTGATTGCGATACCTGTACCCGATCCGCCACCAAACGACGCACCGACGGCGGTGCAATGCGTATCGCGATAGGTTTCCCAGGCTTGTTGCGCCGCTATGAGGGCAGGTTCAGCCACTATCCGCCCGGTGACCTCATCCAGCTCCTTGGCAGATTGTACCGCCAAATCAAAACTCACCTGCAGCGCACGCGACACCCGTGTTTCCATCTCTCCGACGCAGGATCCGATTTCGACTTGTGATCCGGCGTCGGAACATTCCAACGCCGGGTCGGCGGTTGCAGTGGCTGGCAAAAGCAGTGCAATCAAGATCAGACGCATGGCCGCCTCATTTATCTATTCAGCAGGGGTCAGGCCAGAGTAACATGTTTTGCCAGAAAGGTTTAGATGCAGGTTGGCCCTCTGAATCAACGGAAATGCGGTTCCGCGTCAGACACCCGCGGGTGGGACATAGCAATCTTCGGCATCCAGGGTCTTGACCGGATCATTCGGTCCGCATTGTTCGCCGGTTACGGGATAAGTCTCGCCCTTGTTTTCACAGGCGCTCAGCAGCATGGCCGATATCATCATCAGCGCGGCAAGAGATTTGTTCAGCATGGTAGCAACTCCTTGGTTTCTCTTGAACTGATTAGTTCAGAAACCGTCAAAGCTCACTTTGACACGGATCAAGTAAACGCGTTGATCCTGCGTAAAGTTACAACCCACGCTCTGGAGGGAATTACAGTACTGGTCCACGTTGTGATTGAGTTCTGCGGTGTCGAAGAGTTCCCACCTCAGAAGGTTTCAACATAGCCGCGACGGAAGCGCTTGTGTGGCATACTGTTTGAATGTGGAGCGTACCGAAAGCGGCGCTTGGTGATACTGCATCCTGACAGGCACGAATAAGAAAAGGCTTACGCAGACCGGTCAACATCGCAGTCTTGGCCTTCAACTCGCCGCGCACAACGCGAGCGGATTGGGTTGATATGCGAACGATCAGTGACCGCAACGCGGGACCAAGCGCCATTTCGCTGCAAAAGGCTTCAAAGTCCGGTGAAGACGTATCAAGACCACCGTGCCCGGCACCTGGGGTGGAAACCGGTCATTCGCTGTAATCGAAAAACTCTCTTTGATTGTGACAGGTTTCGGGTTCCGAGCAGAAATTGAAACAAACTACAGGGCTATGGGAAGCTGAAGCGTGACGCTTGCTCCTTTTTCGACTTGGTTGATCGCGGCCACTCCTCCGTGGCGCTTCGCTACAGCTGAGACAATCGACAACCCTAAACCGCTGCCTTCGGAATATTCCAGCTGCGAAAATCGACTGAAAACGGCTTCGCTTTGTTCGGGTGAAAGGCCGGTTCCGTCATCGGATACGGTAAGCTTTACGTTCTCGCCATCAGAGCGCAGCGCGACTGAAATTTGGCTCAACTTAGTCCCACCGTGCTTAACTGCGTTGTCCAGCAGGTTTTTGATGGCCTCAGTTAAAAAAACCTGATCTCCTGAAACCGGAATTGTCGAGTCCGGCATCGTAACATCAAACTCGATCCCTTTTGCGAGGATCTGTACACCCATGTCAGCGCAGGCTTCTTCCACAACCGCACGGAAATCAATCTTGTCCATCTGATCCTGATGCGTAGGTTGCCGCAACCGCTCCAACGACAATAGCTGCTCGGCCACCGTGGCGGAGTTTTTCGCTGCCGACACAAGCTCGATAATCCGTTTGTCCTTGTCCTCATCCGATCTTGCGTCCCGCAACGCCTCGGCCATGGACTGGACCGCTGCCGCCGGATTTCGCAGCTGGTGCGCGGCTTCTGAGATAAACACCTGATGGGCGTTGATGCTGTGCTCGACCTGTCCAAACAGCCGGTTCAGGGTCTGAACAATACCATAAACCTCGACCGGGACCGGGCGTTTGATTTCGCTCAGGTCGTCAGGTGAGCGTAGGTCGATCGCATCCTGCAAATCCAGCAAGGGCCGCAACCCGCGTGCGACCCCGAACCACACGACAACAGCAAGGGTGGCCAGCAAGATACCCATCAGGATCGCCGCGCGGATCGACAGTTCGTTGGCAAAGGCGTTGCGATCGGCAACGCGTTGCCAAGCTGTTACTGTCGCATCGCCCACCAGGTTATCAAGTGTGACGCGCTCGGTCATTTTCAGTACGCGCACCGGCTCATCCCGATAGATCGCCTCGAAAAACCTCGGCTGGTACGCGTCTTGCTCAGACGGGTTTGCAGCGGCCGGAGGGTATGCATACCCTGTGACGTAGATGCCACCGGGTCCGGTCACGTGATAAAAAATCTCTCCGCCCGATGCGTCGCGGATCAAGCTGCGCGTGGTGGGCGACAGGGCATCGCCTTCTGACACCGCCACATCGCGAGAAATGGCCAGACCGGCGGACAATAGGCTGTCGTCAAAAAGCTCCTGTGCCGTTTGTTGAGCAACCGTGTAGCGCCAGTATCCAAGCAGGATTGCGAGCAGCACCAATGGCGTCAGGATCAGAATGAAAAGCCTGAGCCTGAGTGAGCCGTGCCGGATCACTTCTGCACCTCTAGCAGATATCCAAGGCCACGGGCGGTCTTGATCCGGATGCCAAGGTTCTGAAGGCGTTTTCGCAGTCGTGACACATGCGGCTCGACGGCCGAATCGTCGACATCGGCTCCCACGCCGTAGACGTAGTCGATCAACTGACTTTTGGGGACGATCCTGCCGCGACGTTCCAGCAGGCATTCAAGCACAGCCATTTCCCGACGCGGCACATCGAGAACTTGGCCCTTTGCGCTCACCTGCCGGGCGGTGCGGTCGAATTCCAGGTCTCCGATCGTTTCGCGCGCACCGTAATCCAGTTGTTTGCGGCGGGACAGGGCACGGATGCGGGCCTCGAGTTCATCCATCTCGAAGGGTTTCACTAAGTAATCGTCGGCGCCCATATCCAGACCCGAAACGCGGTCGCTGGTCTCGGTGCGCGCGGTCAGCAGGATGACGGGCGCGCTGTCACCCCGGTTGCGAAGGGACCGCAAAATCTCAAGCCCAGACCGACCCGGCAGGTTGATGTCCAGAACGATCAGATCTGCGCCTTCTTGCTCCAGATACAAATCGGCCGCGCCGCCATCTGTCAGCACGTCAGCGGCATGGCCCCGATCCCGCAGGCGATAGGCAATGGCGTTGGCAAGGGTCTCATTATCCTCGACGATGACGATCCGCATCAGGTCTCCCGCAAGTTTCGCGCAAGGTTGGCGCCCCATGATTGCCAGATGGGAGGGGGAATCAACCCCGCAGTTCTAATTGCAATCACGGTGGCGCGGAGGGCGCCGACGTGGTTGTCTGGTCAACAGGGAGGAACCAATGGCCATTTCCAACTTCACTCGTCGTGCCGTCGTGGGGCTGATCGCCGCTGCCGGATTCGCTGCACCTGCCGCTGCCGAGGTCGATTTCTCGGGCAAGACCATCGAATGGGTCATTCCGTTCTCGGAAACGGGCGGGTCGGCTAAATGGGCCAACTTCTTCGCGCCACTATTATCCGAGGCATTGCCCGGTCAGCCGACTGTGGTGGTCAAGTTCATGCCGGGCGCGGGATCAACCAAAGGCGCGAACTGGTTTCAGGAAAAAAGCCATGATGACGGTACCCTGTTGTTTGGCACGTCCGGGTCTACTCAGTTCCCGTATCTGCTGAGCGATCCCCGCGTACGCTATGAATACAACGATTGGATTCCGGTAATGGCATCTGGAACGGGTGGTGTTGCGTATCTGAACGCCGAGGACGGAGCCAAGTTTGACGGCTCTGCCAATGCGCTGAAGGACACCAATTTCATCTACGGCTCGCAGGGTGCAACCCGTTTGGACCTTGTGCCTCTGCTGGCCTGGCAGATGTTGGGTATGAATGTGGAACCGGTATTTGGGATCAAAGGCCGCGGGGATGGTCGGCTGATGTTTGAACGTGGTGAAGCCAATATAGATTACCAGACGTCCTCGGGCTATCTGGGTGGTTCGGTCCCGCTGGTCGAAGCCGGTCAGGCCGTTCCCATGATGACTTGGGGCGCATTGGATGCTGATGGCAATATCGTTCGTGACCCGACCTTCCCGGACATTCCGACTTTCAAGGAGGTCTGCGAGGCCACCGATGGCTGCGAAACCAGTGGTGAGGCATGGGACGCATGGAAAGCCTTCTTCGTGGCAGGTTTCCCGGTTCAAAAGCTGGCCTTCCTGCCCGGTGACACGCCGCAAGAGGTCGTCGACGCCTATACCGCAGCGTTTCAAGCAGTGACCGAGCGGGGTGATTTTGCTGATATCTCCTCGAAGCACGTCGGCAAGTATCCGGTGTTCGTCGGCGACGGCTCGAAATCTGCTCTGCAGACGGCGACCAATGTGGATGACAATGCCAAGCAATACGTCCTGAACTGGCTGAAAGAGGCCTACGGCGTCGAGCTGAACTAAGCTGACACGTCGTCGCGCCCAACGAAGGGCGCGCGTTTCTCTACATACAAAACAGTTTATGAAAGGCGGCCGCTATGGAGGTTTTCGCCACCGCTCTACCTGCGCTTGGTGACGCGTGGGGTTTGATCCTGCAACCCATCGTTCTGGGGTATCTCATTCTCGGCGTCGTCATGGGGCTGGCTGTGGGCGTCTTTCCGGGGCTTGGCGGTATTGCCGGTCTGTCCCTGCTGTTGCCTTTCATGTTCGGAATGGACCCGATCCTTGGTCTGGCGCTGATGATCGGGATGGTCGCGGTGGTGCCGACCTCGGACACGTTTGCGTCCGTCTTGATGGGCATCCCCGGCAGTTCTGCTTCGCAGGCCACCGTGCTGGACGGCTTTCCGATGGCGAAAAAGGGCGAGGCTGCACGGGCCTTGTCAGCAGCCTTTTCCTCGTCCCTATTCGGAGGGCTCGTCGGCGCGACCTTCCTGACCATGTTCATACTTATCGCGCGACCCATCGTTCTGGCCTTCGGCCTGCCCGAGATGTTGATGATCACAATTCTCGGCCTGTCGATGGTCGCCATTTTGGCCGGGCGGATCCCGCTGAAAGGAGTCGCCGCCGCCGGTCTGGGCCTGATGGTCGGCACGATTGGTGAGGCGGATGCAGGCGGTTCGCTGCGCATGGCAACTTACGACATTCCTTATCTGACGGACGGTTTGAAGCTGGTCATCGTTGGCCTGGGTATCTTTGCGGTGCCCGAGATCGTATCGCTGCTGCGTCAAGATCGGTCGATTGCCAAGGGGGCCTCACTGGGCGCCGGTTGGCTGGACGGCGTCAAAGACTGGTTCGCAAATATATGGCTGTCGGTGCGTTGTTCGATCATTGGCGTGATTGTTGGAGTCATTCCCGGCCTCGGCGGCTCGGTTGTCGACTGGATCGCCTACGGTCACTCGGTGCAATCCACCAAGGACAAGAGCAATTTCGGCAAAGGCGAAGTGCGCGGCGTCATCGGCCCGGAAAGCTCGAACAACGCCAAAGAGGGTGGAGGGCTGGTGCCAACTCTGCTGTTTGGCATCCCTGGTTCAGGCTCGATGGCGATCTTCATCGGCGCGGTGGCTTTGCTGGGGTCAGGCGATATCGAGGTCGGTCCGAGCATGCTCAAGGACAATCTCGACATCACCTATTCGATCGTCTGGCTGCTGGCGTTCGCCAACGTCGTCGGGACCATCCTGTGCATCGCGGCATCGGGCGGGATCGCCAAGCTGACCACGATCCGCTTCACCTATCTGGCGCCGTTCCTGTTCATGTTGATCAGCTTTGCGGCGTTCCAATCCGGCCAAAACTTCGAAGACTTGCTGGCCCTGTTCGTGATCGGCCTGATCGGCATCTTTTTACGCCGTTTCGACTGGTCGCGCCCGGCCTTCCTGATCGGTTTCGTTCTGTCGAACCCGGTTGAGAAGTTCACCAATCAGGCGTTCCAGATCGCCTCATTCCGGTTCCGCAAAAGCTTTGGCGAGGGGATGGAATATGTCTTCAGCCCTATCGTCATCGTGCTGATCGTGGTCACGGTTGTTTCGGTCATTCTGGGTATCCGGCAGGCCAAGATGATCATGGCCGAGGGTGATGTTCAGGCCGGTACCAAACGCGCGCCGCTTATCTTTCTGCTGGTGATCATGGCCTATCTGATCGTCGCATTGGTCAACGCCAACATGATCCCCGACTACAATATGACCGACAAGATCATCCCGCTGGTTATCGGCAGCGTCTCGCTATTCTGTTGCGTGATCCTTCTGATCCAGATGATGCGACGTCCCGAAGGCGACGTGATCTTTTCCGACAAGGAAATCGCCGGTGAAGACGCCAGCGCACCCCACGGTCTGTGGTCCACTCTGGCGTGGTTCGCCAGTTTGATCGCGGCCACGTGGGTGGTGGGCTTCATCCTCGCCCTGATAGGGTTCCTGATCGCCTTTCTCCGTATCCGCGCCGGGTCCAGCTGGCAGATGACTCTGATCCTGACCGCCTGCGGCATCGGGTTCATGTGCCTGATGGCGGGCGCTCTGAACCGCGATTTCCCGCCAGGTCTGTTGCAGGACATGGTCAGCCTGCCCTGGCCGTTGAAGTGAGGGGTTCAAAATGACTCAAACCGCAATCCCTTATATCTTGATGCGTGGCGGCACGTCGAAAGGCCCGTATTTCCGCCGCTCGGATTTGCCTGAGGATCTGGACGCGCTGGCCGAGGTGCTGATCGCCGCTCTTGGGTCCGGGCAGTCGCTGAACATCGACGGCATCGGCGGCGGCGCGGCGGTGACCACAAAGGTCGCGATGCTGTCGGTCGGCGAGGATGACTGGGCCGATATCGACTATTTCTTCGCGCAGGTCTCGGTCGAGGACAAGCTGGTCGATTTCAAACCCACTTGCGGCAATATCCTGTCTGGCGTTGCCCCTGCTGCCATCGAGATGGGCTTGTTCAAACCGCAGGGTGATGAAACTGAAGTTCGCATTCGGGCCGTCAACACTGGGGCTCGGATCGTGGCCAAGGTGAATACACCCGGGGGCGAATTGACCTATGAGGGTGATGCGGAGATCGCCGGCGTTCCCGGTCATTCAGCGCCGGTGCAGTTGAGTTTCATGGGCGTGGTGGGCTCGGCCACCGGAGCGTTCCTGCCTACGGGCAACCTGCGCGATGCAGTTCAGGGCGTCGAACTGACCTGCATGGATGTCGCTATGCCGATGGCTATCGCCCGCGCCACAGACTTCGGATTGACGGGCTATGAGAGCGCCAATGAGCTGGACGCAAACCGCGCGTTCTTTGACCGGATGGAGGCCGTTAGGATCGAAGCAGGGCAGCGGATGGGTATGGGGGATGTGTCCAAATCGGTCACCCCTAAGTTCGGCCTTGTTGCTCCGGCCAGAGAAGGCGGAACGCTCGCAGTGCGGTATTTCATGCCGTGGAAAACCCACCCGACCATGGCGGTCACCGGCGCGCAATGCATGGCGTCTTGCGCTTTGACTCCCGGAACCGTCGCCGACGGTTTGCTGGATCGCCCCACGAACAGCCCGGCTGAAGTCGTTCTGGAACACGCCTCGGGCAATATCGACGTGTTAGTGGATTTTTCCACCACCGACGGGTTCACAGTGAACGCGGCGGGTTTGGTGCGGACCGCGCGCAAGTTGGCGGACGGGCATGTTTATGTGCCTGAGTCTGTTTGGAACGGGAGTTGATCAAGTGCAACCCAAATAGTATACTATTGTATACATAGTGGGAGGGACACGATGGACAACTGCTCGGAATGCCTCGATATCGCGCGTCAGGAACTCATGTTGGCGCAGTCGGCCCTACGGCGGGACATCGCGGACTACCCGACACCGATTGCTGGCTGCGATGAGCAGTTCAACCATCTGCTGGATCAAAGCGAACGGGTCCGCAATGCACTTTCCGCTCTCAACACATGTCATTTTGTGCCGACGCCAAGAAAACTGAACACCGAGCAGGGTATAGAAAGCCGATGAAGGTCCACATTCTTGATGACTGGTTTGACACGCTGCGTGGCCTGCCTTGTTTTGAGAAACTCACCGGTCATGAGGTGACGTTATGGACGGATCATGTCGAAGAAACTGACACTCTGGCCGAACGACTGCATGACGCGGAGGTGCTTGTCCTGTTCCGCGAACGTACCAAAGTCACCCGCGCCTTGCTGGAGAAATTACCAAACCTGAAACTTATCAGCCAGCGCAGCGTTTATCCGCATGTCGATGTCGAAGCCTGTACAGATCAAGACGTGCTGCTGTGCTCAAACATGCACGGCAGAACGCCGTCTTATGCTGCAGCTGAACTTACTTGGGCGCTAATCATGGTCGGGATGCGGGATTTGCCCGCACAAATGGCCTCGGTCAAAGCAGGGCACTGGCAGGCGGGCGTGGGCAAGACGCTGCGGGGGCGTCAGTTAGCGCTCTATGGCTATGGCCGCATTGCTCGCGCCATTGCAAGTTATGCCGAGGCCTTTGGGATGAATGTGGTCTGGTGGTCATCCGTAGAAGGCCGGGCGCGTGCGCAGGCGGATGGCGCACAGGTCGCGCCCAGCCGTGAAGCGTTCTTTGGCAGCAGCGATGTTGTCTCGGTCCATGTGCGCTTGAAACCGGATACGCGCGGGATCATCACCGCATCGGATTTCGCACAGATGCAGCCGGAGGCGCTGTTTGTGAACACCTCGCGAGCCGGGCTGATCGCACCTGGTGCTTTGCTTGAGGCGCTGAACGTCGGTCGCCCCGGCAAAGCGGCGATTGATGTGTTTGATTCCGAGCCACTGATTGATCCGACCGACCCGCTTTTGTCACATCCCAACCTGATCGCGACCCCACATATCGGCTTTGTCACTGAAGACGAGTTCGACCTGCAATTCGCGGATATTTTCGATCAGGTGAACGCCTATGCCGAAGGCGCTCCGATCCACATGATCAACCCCGAGGTTTGGACCAACGCAGAATAAGATTCGCGGCGATGGGCGCACCGATGATCACCAGCACGATCCTTGTCAGATGGTGGGTGATCACAAAGCCCAAATCCGCGCCCGAGACGATGGCCAGCACCGTCATCTCTGCCTGCCCACCGGGCGCGAAGGCCAGAAACGCCTCGACAGGTTGGCCCAGTCCCAAGGTGGTGACAACGGCGGTGAAAGTGGCTGCCAGGACGGCAAGGACAATGACATAGGCGAAGCCCGCTGCCACTACCCGGCGTAGTTCGACCCATGTGACACCTACGAATTTCACACCAATTCCGCAGCCAATGAAAAACTGCGCTGCAAGGATGGCCTCGCGAGGCGGTCGGGTATGAATTAAGTCGCCCAGTGACAAGGCGGCTGTAAGGATCATTGGCCCCAGGATTGACGCCCCGAACAGGCCGATCCGCTCCCCGCCTTTCCAGCCGATAATGGCGGCCAGAACCATCAGCGCCAATTCATGTATTGGCAGGTTGTGCGCGGGCTCGCCAATCGGATTGGTGAGTTGGGCATCATAGAACACGGTGAGGAACAAGGGGGCCAACGTCACGATGATCAGCACGCGCGTACCGTGGATCAAGGACAAGGTACGCGGATTGGCCCCCGCCTCAGTGCCAAAGATGATCATGTCTTGCAAACCGCCCGGCATGGCTGCGTAGAAAGCCGTTGTGGAGTCAAAGCCCCAGAATTTGCGAAAGAATGGCACACCTACCAGCGCGATTAGCAGGATGAAGAACGGGATCAGCGCAATTGACGCGGCCATTTTTGGCAATTCAGCAAACAGAGCCGGCGTAATCGATGCCCCTACCGCCACGCCCAGTATAGTGCGGGCGGCAACCGAGACCTGTCCAAAGCCTTCCATCGGTGCGTGCGCAAGAGCTGCAATCAAACATGCGCTCATTGGCCCGAACAGAAAAGGTAGCGGCAGGTTTAGCGCCCAAAATACTCCTGTGCCCAACACCGCCAGGCCGAGCGTGACGGCCCGTTTCGTCAGAAGAGAGGGGGTATCAGTTTGGCTGTGCAAGGTAAGCGTTCCAGCTTCGTTGACTTATAATGTATCCATGTGTATACAACTGGACGCAAGATGACAAGAGAGCCTGCGATGACCCTTCAGGACGACCCGTTACAACCTGGCCCACAAGGCAATTCTGCGTATCAGCGCCTGCTGGGCGAGATTCGCGAGGGCACTCTTTTGCCCGGCGACCGGCTGCGTGAGATTGAGCTGTCTGAACGGTTGGGCGTCAGCCGTACCCCGGTACGCGAGGCGATAAGGCAGTTGGAGGCCGACGGGCTGGTCACGCATGTGCCACGGCAAGGTGCCACCGTGCGCAGTCTGGATTACGCCGAGGTCATGGAACTCTATGAGATGCGCGCCGTGCTTGAAGGGACAGCGGCCCGTCTGGCAGCCCGCGCGGCGTCTGATGTCGAACTGGACGAGCTTGAAGTTCTGAACGACCGGCTGGCCGAGGCGGGTACTGGCCCCGATGCGGCCCAAATCAACAAGATCTTTCACGAAACACTTCTGGATGCGGCCAAGAACCGATTTCTGGCAAAATCCATGTTGTCCTTGCAAAAGGCGCTGTTGATCCTGGGTCCCTCGCAATTGCTGGATAGCGACCGCGCCGAGGCCGCAGTGGCCGAGCATCGGCGCATCATGGCGGCTTTGAAGGCCCGCGATGGCGCAGCGGCCGAGACAGAGATGCGCGCGCATATTCAGGCTGCGCAGCGGATGCGCATCCGCGCGTTGCAGGACCGCGACCGCTCAATCGACGAAAGCCAGTAGGTAGACAGGATATGGCCACCCCAAAGGAAGCTTACGATATCGCTGTGATCGGTGGCGGCAATGCGGCTCTCTGCGCTGCGATGACTGCAGCCGAGGCAGGCGCCCGTGTTCTGATCCTTGAAACGGCGCCAAAACCTTATCGCGGCGGAAACTCACGCCATACGCGCAATTTTCGCTGCATGCATTCGGGCCCGTTGGGTCCGCTCGTCGAGGCGTATAGCGAAGACGAATACCTCTCGGATCTGCTGAAAGTCACCGGTGGAAAAACCGATGAACATCTTGCCCGGTTGGCGATCCGCACGTCGGAAGAATGCCTTCCCTGGATGCAAGAACACGGGGTCCGGTTTCAGCCGTCGCTTTCCGGCACATTGTCATTGGCACAGACCAATGCGTTTTTCATGGGGGGCGGCAAATCTCTGGTGAATGCCTATTACCGCACGGCGGCAGGTTTGGGTGTAGATGTGCTGTACGAAGCCGCCGTCACGCATTTGGAACTGAATGGTGATCGGATCGAGTGGGTCGACTATAGCTATGAAGGCCAGTCTCATCGCATCGCGCCCAAGGCGGTCATCGTTGCCTCCGGCGGCTTTCAGGCCGACACGGATTGGCTCACCCGAGCCTGGGGTGAACCTGCCAAGAACTTCCTGATCCGGGGAACGCCTTACAACCGAGGCGTTGTCCTGTCTGATCTGCTGGACCAAGGAGTAGAAAGCGTTGGCGACCCGACCCAATGCCACGCCGTTGCCATCGACGGGCGCGCGCCGAAATTCGACGGCGGCATCGTCACCCGTCTGGACTGCGTTCCGTTTTCCATCGTCGTGAACAAACATGCCGAGCGGTTCTATGACGAGGGCGAAGACGTCTGGCCCAAACGCTACGCGATCTGGGGCCGTTTGGTGGCGGCGCAGCCGGATCAGGTGGGATATGCCATCATCGACGCCAAATCGCTGAACCTGTTCATGCCGTCCGTGTTCCCTCCGCTAAAGGCGGACACGTTGGACGAATTGGCCGGGATGATGGACCTGCCCGCGGAGAAACTGAAAGCAACCGTCAGCGCATTCAACGCCGCCTGCGGTGACA
Organism: Ruegeria sp. YKSF131; assembly: GCF_059612645.1. NCBI lineage: Bacteria > Pseudomonadati > Pseudomonadota > Alphaproteobacteria > Rhodobacterales > Roseobacteraceae > Ruegeria > Ruegeria sp. YKSF131. Next base: position 75,550 of record NZ_JBXWQZ010000014.1, read on the forward strand.
CCAGCGGGTTTCATCCGACCGAACTGGACGGGGTGGCGACCTCGGGCCTGATCCCGCCCAAGACCAACTGGGCGCGCCCAATTACCGAACCGCCGTTTTACGGCTACTCGATGCGGACCGGCGTGACCTTTACCTATCTTGGGTTGAAGGTTGACGAGACAGCCCAGTGCTCGACCCCAAGCGGCAAGATCAAAAACCTTTGGGCGGCCGGGGAAACGATGGCCGGGTCCATCCTTGGGCAAGGCTATCTGGCGGGCTTTGGCATGACCATCGGAACTGTCTTTGGACGCATCGCAGGACGAGAGGCCGCCGCTTATGCAAACTGATCTTATTCAGGAAGCCCGCCGCCAGGCCGAGATCTGCAACGCCTGCCGCTATTGCGAGGGTTATTGCTCGGTCTTCCCGTCGCTGCACGCAGCGCGCGCGTTCTCGGATGGGGACATCACGCAATTGGCCAACCTGTGCCACAACTGCCGGGGCTGTTACTACGCCTGTCAGTACACCGCCCCGCACGCGTTTGACCTGAACCTGCCCAAGGCGCTGGCTGAAGTGCGGCGCGACAGTTGGGAAAGCTTCGCCTGGCCGCAGCCGCTGGCACGCCGGTTCCACACCCATGGCGGAGCCATCGCCCTGGCGTTGGTGGTCGGATTTGCCCTGTTGTTCTGGGCGACCCGCGCCATCGGTTCCAGTGGAGGCGAAGGGTTTTATGCCGTCCTGTCCCACAACACGATGGTCGCGATCTTTGCGCCTGCATTCCTGCTTCCTCTGTTCAGTATCGCCTTCAGCCTGAGGCGCTATTGGGCAGAGGTTGGTGGCAAACCGATCCAGATGTCTGATCTGACGGTTGCGCTCAAACGCGCGGGCAAGATGCAGGATCTGGCCGCAGGCCATGGCGAGGGTTGTAACTTCGAGGACGAAGACCGGTTCAGTCAGGGCCGACGTCACATCCACCACGCTGTTATGTATGGTTTTCTGCTGTGCTTTGCGTCGACCTCGGTGGCGACGATCATGCACTATGTCTTCGGAATGTACGCGCCTTACGGGTTCTGGTCGTTGCCGAAACTGTTCGGGATTTCCGGGGGGCTTCTGCTGACGGTGGGGTGCGGTGCGATGGCGCTGCTCAAGCTAAAGTCAGACCGAGACCTCGGCGATCCGTCGGCCTGGGGCGGGGATATCGGCTTCATCCTGTTGCTCGGGTTTGTGGGGCTCAGCGGGCCGGTTCTTTACGCCCTCGGTTCAACACCTCTGATGCCCGCACTGCTGGCCATCCACCTCGGATCGGTCCTGACCTTCTTCCTGCTGACGCCCTACACAAAAATGGCACACGGCTTCTATCGGCTTGCGGCGCTGGTCCGAGACGCACAACGAAAAAGAGATGCGTCCATGGTCCGTTAACAGCCCGTCGCGTCTGAGTGAGCAGAAAGAACATGCAATAGGATCAAATATGATTGTGAAGAACTCTGCGTTGCGGCACTTCGAGTGGCGGTCAACGTCCGGAATGGGCCGTCCATTGTAGGACCAACGGCAGCGACGCACGCTTCGCACGTATTTGGGCCGACCGCAGCAATTTGCACTCTGGGCTCGCCGCCGCCATTCTCTGCGGTTCGCACCGAATGGCGGTCAGAGCCCACAGCTGCCGTCGACCGAGCTTTGGTCTTTCGCATGTGCGGCACGTAGCCTACCGCACATTCCGGACGTTTAGAACTAGGCGGCAAATGGTAGGTGAGCGGACAAACCTGCCGCTCCCATCGCTCAGTACAATGACGGTAGTAAGCACAAAGCGGTCTTTGGAACCGACTGCAGTTCCAGAGAGGCTGTAGGAGCACGACTGACTGTTCGCTCCGCCAACAGCGGACTTCCATCTTGGCAATTTTGTAGGCATAAATGCATCGGGCTGCTTCGAAGACCTCCAGGCACAGAAACAAATCTTTGAAAAGTACGCGCAGATTCTCGAATGCACACGCCGGTGCGAGTGGCATCGCCGAACCAAATTCCGAACTCCGTCATTGAGCGGTCTGCAGCTTTATGTCCCTCGTCTTTGAATTCTCGAGTCTTGCAATGCTTCACACTGCAAGTGTGATAGATTTTGAACGGGTATAGGCGTCGAGGCCCTCCAACCCTTTTTCGCGACCGAAACCGGATTTCCGGTTGCCTCCAAAGGGCAGCTCGATTCCGCCGGCCCAATAATCGTTGACGGTGACCTGCCCCGCATCCACCTGCTGCGCCATGCGCAAGGCAGTAGACATGTCGCGGGTGTAGATCCCGGCCGCCAGAGCAAAATCGGTACCATTGGCACGCGCCAGTGCTTCTTCTTCACTTTCGAAGGTTTGTACGGCAAGAACAGGGCCAAAAATTTCCTGGGTCACCGCATCGTCGCTAGCGCAAAGATTGTTGAGGATGGTCGGTTCAAAGAACCAGCCCTTGCCGGTTTCCGGATCAGTTGCGATGTTGCCACCGGTGGCGATTTCCACCCCGCGCGCGCGGGCACGCTCCACGTGGCCCGCAATCTGCGCCAAATGCCGTTCTGAGTTCACCGCACCCATATCAGGATTGCGCAGCCCGTGACCGAAGCGCAGGCCTTGTGTTTTTCTGACCAGCCGCTCCAGCACCTCGGCGTGCAGATCGCGATGGATCACGAGTCGGGAACCAGCCGAGCAAATCTGCCCGGAGTTGGAAAAAATGGCCCACAGCGCGCCCTCCGCCACCGCCTCTGCATCGGCATCAGCAAAGGCGATCAGCGGCGACTTGCCGCCCAGTTCTAGCGTCAGCCCGGTCACGTTCGGGGCCACGTTCTGCATCACGCCCACGCCAGTCGCAACCGAACCAGTGAAGGTCACATGCCGCACCCGAGGGTCGGTAACCAGCGGCGCACCGGCCTCGATGCCGGTGCCGGTGACCACGTTGACGACCCCCGCAGGCACGCCTGCACGCACCAGAAGTTCAGCGATCATCAGCGCGGTAAAGGGCGTGGTCTCCGCCGGTTTCACAACTGCCGAACATCCCGCCGCCAGAGCCGGCGCAATACCGCGCACAAAGGTCGAGGTTGGGTAGTTCCATGGCACGATATGGGCGGTCAGGCCCACCGGCTCGCGCAGGGTGAAGGCGGCGTTGCCGTTGCCGAGGTTGACGCTGCGCCCGTCCAGCTTGTCGGCGGCACCTGCGTAGTATTCGAACAGGCGCGCCGAACCCGCGACATCGCCCTGCGCCTCGGCCAGGGTCTTGCCGCTGTCGAGACTTTCGACCACCGCCAGCCTGTCCGCCTCGGCACGCATCAGGCGCGCCGCCTCATTGAGGATGGCGCAGCGGCGGGCGGGCGGCGTGTTGCGCCAGACCTCGAAGCCTGAGGCCGCGCTGGTCACGGCGCGGTCCACATCGGCCGCGGTACCGGCGGCAAAATCGGCAAAGGCTTCGCCGGTGCCGGCATCAAAGCTTTCCATGCGGTTGCCACTGTCGGCGGCGACGAACGCACCATCGATGAAATGGTCGCGCGGCAGGTCCGGCAGGGTTCGGGTTTCGAAATATGTGGAAATCATCCGGTTGGAGGTCATCATGCGTCCTCGCTGCATTTATAGGTGGACTTGGCCAGCCACTCGGGGCAGATCTCGACGCCCCAGCCGGGGGCTTCGGTCACAACCGCCTGGCCGTCCGTGATGGTGAAGGGATCGTTGCGGAACAACTCGCGCTGCCAAGGATAGTAGTCGTCGCCCTCAATCGAGAATTCCAAATAGCGGCCCGGATTGGGCACTGCGCGCAAAAGATGCATAGTGAACAGCGTCACCAGCGACAGGTTGGCCGCATGCGGGGTGCAGGGCAGCCCGGCGGCATGGCCCAAGCGGGCCACCTCCATGCTGCGCACCATGCCGCCCAGGTACAGGATATCGGGCTGGATGATATCCACCGCGCGCATCGCGACGATCCGCTTCCACTGTTGCAAATCCCAGTCCTGCTCGCCGCCGGCCACGTCGATGGATAGCTCGCCGGTAACCTCGGCGGTCTGTTCTAGCTCCCAATAGGGACAGGGCTCCTCGAAGTGCTCGTAGCCGTTGGCCTCCAGCATCCGCCCGACCTCGATCGCGCGGGCGGGACCAAAGCCCGAGTTGCCATCCACCAGCAGCGCCGCATTCGGACCCATGGCCTTGCGGATGGCGGGGATGATTGCTTCGGTGCGGCCGTCCCATTCGTCCTGGTCCTGGCCGCATTCGGCACCGACGCGCACCTTGAAGGCGTCAAAGCCGTAGTCATCGCGCAGACGCTGCATGCGCGCGGCCTCGTCCCCGGGCGTGATGTCACGCCGCATGGAGGAGGCATAGGCCCGCAGCGGCCCTGCCGAGCCGCCCAGCAGCTCTGCCACGGGCCTTTTCGCAGCCTTACCGCGCCAGTCCCAGACCGCAGTGTCCAGACCCGCCATGGCCCGGCGCAGATAGGTGCCGGGGAACTTGTGCTCGCGCAGCGGGATCTCGGCGATCACATCCTCCAGCGCATCCATGCCGCGCCCCAGCGCCCAGGGCGCCACCTGGCGGTGCAGGATCTCGCAGGTAATGTCACTGCTGTAGGTGGACACCTGCCCCCAGCCCGTGCTGCCGTCCTCTGCGGTGACCCGCACAAAGCCGACCAGCGGCGTGCAGAAGGTCTCGATCTGGCGGATCCGCGGGCCGGTGTCGTCCCAGCCGCGGGTGTTAGCAACCGGCACCGCGCCGGACATGGAATAAGGCGTGCTCATGCGTCCTCCAGAATGAGATCAGCGGCGCGGTGCGCCAGCATCATGGTCGGTGCATTGGTGTTGCCTGAGGTCAGGTTGGGGAAAACCGAGGCATCGACGACGCGCAGCCCTTGCACCCCATGCGCCTTCAGCCGCGGACTGACCACCGAGTCCCGCGCGTCACGCCCCATGCGGCAGGTGCCGACCGGGTGGAATACGGTGCCGCAGCGCTCGCGGAAATCGGCCAGGATCTGCGCGTCGTCCATGCGCCGCAGGTCTGGATCCATCGCCGAATCCACAAGCTCGTCCAGTGCCGCAGTATTGATCATCCGCTGGCACAGGCGGCCGCCCGCCACGACCTGTGCGCGATCCTCTTCGGTAGCCAGCGAATTGGGGTGGATGCGGGGCGGTGCCGCCGGGTCGGCAGCGCTGATGTCGATACGACCGCGGCTGGTGGGGCGGGCCGGCTGAAAGCCGATGATGAAGCCTGGAAACGGGTCGGGCTGCACCACCGTGCGCGTGCCGTTCGGCGTGGTTGTATAGGTGACCGGGTTGAAATACAGCTGCTGATCAGGGTGGACCTGATCCGGTCCGGAGCGGAAATAGCCGCCGCACTGGTTCACTGACAGGGCCAGCGGCCCGCGCCGGGTCAGCGCATACTGCAGCGCCGCGCGCACTTTCCCGGCAAACGGGCGCAGCACGTTGTTCAGCGTTGGCTCAGTGGCGCGGAAGTAATAGTTGATGCCCAGATGATCCTGCAGGTTGCCGCCCACATGCGCCGCATCCAGCAGCGGCGTGATGCCGTGGGATTTCAGCAGTTCCGCCGGACCGATACCCGATAGCTGCAGAAGCCGCGGCGAAGTCACGGCACCCGCCGACAGGATGATTTCGCGGCCGGCTCGCAGGCTTTGCCTCCTGCCCTCACGCACCACCTGCACGGCAGCGGCCCGCGTGCCCTCAAAGATGATCCGCTCGGCCTGCAACCCGGTCATCAGGGTGACGTTGGCCCGCTTCAGCGCGGGCTTCAAAAACGCCCGCGCTGAATGCATCCGGCGTCCGCCGCTGGTGTTGATTCGGTAGGCCGCCGCGCCCTCGCAGGCGTGGCCGTTGATATCCTCGGTGCGCGGCAGCCCCAACTCTTCGGCCGCAGCAAAGAAGTGCCGGTTCACCCGGTGGATCTGGTCCGAAACATCTTGCACATGCAGCGGCCCGCTGCCCTGGTGCTCGCCGTTAATACCGAGCCGGGTCTCCATCGCTTCATAGGTCCGGCGAACTGTTTCCCAGTTCCAGCCGGTCGCCCCTGCCGCTGCCCAATTGTCGAAGTCTCGCGGCAATCCACGCGCATAGACCAGCGCGTTGATCGCCCCGGAACCACCCACGACCTTGCCGCGCGGCCAGTAGCCGATGCGCCCAGCCAGCGCGACCTCCGGCTCCGTCTGGTATTTCCAGTTCACCTTTGGGTCGAAGAATGTTTTTCCATAACCGAGCGGCAGCGTAATCCACGGAGACCAACCGCGCCCGCCGGCTTCAAGTATCAGCACCTTGTGGCGCCCGGACACGCTCAGCCGCTCAGCCAGTACGCAGCCTGCAGAGCCCGCCCCCACGATGATGTAGTCAAAGTTTTCCATGGCGTTCCTTGCCAACTCTCAAAGTGTTTTTGGCACGAACAACTGGCGTTTTATAAACAAATAATTTTTTGATATATATGTGGTTAAATTTGAAATGTAGGTACGCAACATGAATGACATACCTCCTTTACCTTGGCTGCGCGCATTTGAGGCAGCCTCACGAAACGGCAACTTTTCCAACGCCGGAGATGAACTCGGACTTACGCCCGCCGCTGTCAGCCATCAGATACGGTCGCTCGAAGAACATTTGGGCTATCAGCTGTTTTCCCGCAAAAAACGGCCCATGGTGCTGACCACAATGGGGGAGCTCTATCTGCCCTGGGTCATCAAAAGCTTTGATACCCTTCGACTGGGGACGCGGGATGTTTTCGGCACCAGGCACATGCGCCCGTTGCGGATCCGTTGCCTGCCAACATTTGCGCAGCTCTGGCTTTTGAAGCAGTTACCTGATTTCCGAGCTCGATACCGGGATGTCAGTATCCAACTGCATATGGGCACTTGGGCTAGCGCGATACAGTCAAATCAACTTGATGTCGAAATTCGGTTCGGAAACGGCGATTGGCCAGCCCAACGCGCAACGCTGCTAGGGCGTCCACCCGTGGTCCCGGTCTGCCACCCAAGCCTGCAACCCAGTGGCGAAACGCTTGAGGCTTTGCGAGGCTCATCTTTGATCGAGATCATCGGGGTGGCCGATAACTGGCACCAATTTTTCCGTCAGGAGAACCTGGCGCCCCCCGGACAGAACCCGACGATCAACGTAGACCAGAGTATTGCTGCGCTTGAACTTGCATCGAATGGAATGGGACATGCGCTGGTATCAGAGCTTTTCGCGGCTCCCTTTCTACAAGACGGGCGCCTGGTGCGCTCACTGCCCATCGAAAAACACACAGATCAGGCGATCTATGTCACCTGCCCTGAAGGACCCGTCAGCTATGGGTCTCAAATGTTTCTGGATTGGATTGTCGAACGGACTTCGCCGATGCGCCAAGTATGACCGAACTCAAACACCTTTGGTGTGCAAAACCCTAACGTTACCCGTTCCATCTTTGATTGCGCGAAACCAAAGTACCGAATTGAAAACAGCGACTGCTAACAACGCCCGCTCCCCAAACACACGAAACCAAGTTCACATTGATTCAACAACAAACGGCAGCTTTTCACTGCTGCGGCACCGCCAAAATCAAACCCGGATTTGGAGTAAGGGACGGGCTTCAAGTGACGTTTTATACACTGCTCTGCCGTTCGTGCCTGGCGCAGAGTATTGCAATTTGGGCTTATTTTGTTGAAAAACTCGGGCTTGATCGGTTGGTAAGTTGCTGATTCAATTCTTCCTAAAGGGAGGGATCAGCCATGATGGGACCGAGACAGGAAGCGCAAGCGTCGCT
>NZ_JBXWQZ010000015.1:0-80381 GCF_059612645.1 Ruegeria sp. YKSF131
CGCCGCAATATCCGCTTTTGAATAGGCCGGGCGGATGACTCCTTTGCCCACACCCGAGGCACCGAATTCACGCAGCTTGTGCAGATCATCCAGAAAACGCGTGTGATCGACGGCCATGAATCCCTCCGGGCGCAGTTGGTCAGGGCGACCATAGCCAGAAACCGGACAGCTGCGAATGTTTTTCCGGCGAGATCAAGAAACCCCTCTGGTCCCGGCAAGGAACCTGCCCTAAGACTTCGGCGCAAGAGGGAGCGACATGTCACATATCACATTGGTGCGCCACGGGCAGGCAAACACGACAGCGCGCGACGAAGCAAGCTATGACAAGCTGAGCGATCTGGGCCATCAACAGGCCCGCTGGCTGGGCGCGCATCTGCGTGACACCCGCAGCCACTATACACGCGTCTATTGTGGCACCCTGACCCGCCACACCGAGACGGTGGCCAGCATGGAATTGACCGATCCTGTCTGCGACGCACGGCTGAACGAGATCGAGTATTTCACCCTTGCACAGTTGTTCGAAGAACAGCACGGCGTCGAAATCCCGACCGACCGCGAGGGATTTGTCGAACACTTGCCCAAAACCTTCGCGGCCTGGGCCAGTGGAAAGATCGAGAACGCTCCGGAAACCTTCGAGGCGTTTGAAGCCCGCGTCCGCGATGCGCTGCACGAGATCGGGACCGAGGGCGGACCGGCCATCGTCGTGACCTCGGGCGGGTTGATCTCGATGGTGGTGCGGCAGGCGATGGGGTTGGACATCCCGTCGATGGCGCGGGTGGCCCTTGCCATCATGAACACGTCGATGCATCGTCTGCACCCGATTGGCGCGCAGCTGAGCCCGGTCCTGTTCAATGCGGTGCCGCATCTGGAAGCACCTGACCGGCAGTTTGCGCAGACCCACCTGTAGGAAGCAGATTGGAGATCCCCGATGCAGCTTTATTACGCACCCCGAACCATCTCGGTCGCTGTTGCGATTGCTCTGGAAGAGGCCGGACTGGACTATGAAGCAATCAAGCTGGACTTTGCCGATGGGGAACAGACAAAACCGGCCTACAAGCAGATCAATCCCAAGGGGCGCGTTCCGGCGCTGGTGGTCGATGGCGGCATCCTGACCGAGACCGGCGCGTTGCTGGAATATATTGCGGCCAAGGCACCCGAGGCCGGGTTGGTGCCAGCTGATCCGGTCATGGCCGCCCGCATGCGCGAGGTGATGTTCTATCTGGCCTCGACCATGCATGTGAACCACGCCCACAAGCTGCGCGGGCATCGCTGGGCCGACAAGAAATCCAGCTGGAAAGACATGACGGACAAGGTCGCGCAAACGATGACTGCATCTTGCGACTATATCTCGTCAAACGGGTTGCGCGGGTCGTATGTTCTGGGGGACGCGTTCTCTCTGGCCGATGCCTATCTTTATGTGGTTTGCAGCTGGCTGGAAGGCGACGGCGTCGATGTCTCGGCCTTTCCCAGGATCATCGCCTTCCGCGAGGCGATGGAGGCACGGCCTTCGGTTCAGGCGGTGCGCGCTGCCGGGATGCTCTGACAAAAGGAAATAAGATGACACATCTCTGGGTCAGGGCGGAACAGCGCCCGAACGAGGAACGGGTGGGGCTGACACCCGAAGGAGCCGCAGCACTGATCGCCGCAGGTATCCGCGTGACGGTTGAGGAAAGCCATGTCCGCGCCATTCCGATTGATGGCTACAAGGACGCTGGCTGTGCAATCGCGGCTGAGAATTCGTGGCCCGAGGCCCCGCTGGACGCGATCATCTTTGGCCTCAAGGAACTGCCCGAAGATGGCACCCCCCTGCCCCATCGCCACATCATGTTCGGCCATGCCTATAAGGGCCAGCATTCGGGTCGTGCGCTGCTGGAGCGGTTCAAGGCCGGGGGCGGCACGCTTTATGATCTGGAATATCTGGTGAGCGAAGATGGCCGCCGCGTTGCCGCCTTTGGTTACTGGGCCGGGTATGCCGGTGCTGCGGTAACGCTCAAGACGTGGGCGGCACAGCAACGGGGCGAGGCATGCCCGCCGGTTGGGGTGTATGCAGGCAAAGACGTTCTGAACTCTGAATTGCTGGCCGAGTTGGACGCCACCGGAGCCCCACGCCCCCGCGCCATCGTGATCGGTGCACTGGGTCGCGTGGGTACGGGGGCCGCAGACCTGTGCGACGCGATGGGCGTCGACGTCACCAAATGGGACATGGCGGAAACCGCCAGCGGCGGACCGTTTCCGGAAATTCTGGACCACGACCTGTTCCTGAACTGCATCTTCGCGCGCCCCGGAACCCCGGTCTTTGTTCCGCGTGAAGCGTTGACTGCCCCGCGCAACCTGACTGCTATCGGCGATGTCGCCTGCGACCCGGACAGTGATTACAACCCGGTGCCGGTCTATGACCGTGCAACCACATGGGACGCGCCAGCTTTGCGCGTGGCAACCGATCCGGTGATGGACGTGATGGCCATCGATAACCTGCCGTCGATGCTGCCGGTCGAAAGTTCGGAAGATTATGCGGCACAGCTTTTGCCGTCGCTTCTGACCCTGACCGATCTGGACAGCGGCGTCTGGGGTCGGGCAAAAGCAACTTACAAAACACATATCGAAGGGATCTGAGCGATGACGATTCACTGGTGTGGCACCGGCCTGTCGGCCATCCCCGGCCTGCGCCGTCTGATCGAGGGCGGTCACAAGGTCACTGTCTGGAACCGGACGGTCGAAAAAGCCAGGGCCGAGGTTGGGGACCTGACCAACGATATTCGCGCCTTCGACATCGACGCTCTGGGTGGTGTGCTTGAGAAGGGCGACGTGATCGTGTCCATGCTGCCGGGCGACTGGCACGTACCACTGGCAGAACTGGCGATTGCGAAACAGGCCAATTTCGTGTCGTCATCGTATATCGCGCCCGAAATGCGCGCACTGGACGACAAGGCGCGCGAGGCCGGTGTGGCGCTGGTCAACGAAGTTGGTCTGGATCCGGGCATCGACCACCTGATGGCCCATGCACTGGTCGATGACTATCGCGCCTCGGATGCGTTCGATCCGCAAAACCACCTGAGCTTTATTTCGTATTGCGGTGGCATTCCCAAGATCCCGAACCCGTTCCGCTACAAGTTCAGCTGGTCGCCCTTGGGTGTGCTCAAGGCGCTGCGGTCGCCGTCGAAGTCGATCCGCGACTATGCCCCGCTGGACGTTGCCCGTCCGTGGGATGCGATCAGCAGCTATATCGCGCCGCTGCCAACGCCGGAAAGTTTCGAGGTCTATCCCAACCGCGACTCGATCCCGTTCAAGGCGCAGTACCAGTTCGAGGATCACTGGCCAGTCAGAGAATTCGTCCGCGGCACCCTGCGCCTGAACGGTTGGGCGGATGCGTGGTCGGATGTGTTCCGTGAAATCGAAACCCTGTCGGGCCCGGAAGGGGATGCGCGTCTGAAAGAGATGTCTGACCAGTTCTGGAGCGAAAACGCCTATGACGAAGGTGAGCCCGACCGCGTTGTGCTGTGTGTTGGACTGAAAGCCGAGAAAGACGGCGTTCCTGTCTGGCACAAGACCTATGTCATGGACGCCTGGGGCGATGAGCGCGGCACAGCAATGGCGCGTCTGGTATCGATCCCGGTTTCACTTGCCGTCGAGGCCGTTTTGAACCGCGCCATCCCGGCAGGCGTTCACGCAGCCCCGAGCGACCCAAAACTGGTACAGGGCTGGATGGCCGAGATCGACAGGTTGGCCCAGCACTTGCAGATCGTGGATCATACGGCCTGATCGCACGAAAAAAGCCATTCCAGAGTTTCTGGAATGGCTTTCATTGTTCTTCTTCAGGCATGGTAAACTCGTCTGGATTTCTCTGAAGGTATCTTCAAATATAGCGCTCGATGGTGTCTTCGACATCGCTGCGGTTGATGCCAAGCTCTGCCAGCTGATGGTCGGTCAGGCCGTTCAGATGCTGGGCGGCCCGAACGATATCCGGGCTGATGGCTCGAATGCGCATGGCGCGATCAAACAGCAACAAGGCGCTGGCGGCCGGGGTCGGTTGATTGGTCGAGGGGATAAAGTCAAACATACTGATTACCTCACGCAAGGGTTGCGAAACTTTCGGGTCACTGCTGGTAGGGTGCGTTGTGATACACGCTGTGATAAGCGCGCCGACGGATCTGGTCGCGGGGAATGCCGATATCGTTCAGCTGCTTGTCGCTGAGCTTTTCCAGCTTCCGAACGGTTTTTGAGAAAATCTGGCGTCGGAAATGTTCAACTTTTGCGTCGGCATATTTGGCAAAGAGGCCGTCCAAGAGGCCCTTATGAGTGTCAATCGTCTGTGCATGGGTCATTGCTGGTTCCTCCAATATTTGAGTTGCTTGGTTGTGATAGCTTCAAATAAGGGAGGCCACCGTTAAGGCCGCCAGTCGGAATCATTAAAGTTTGTTGAGATGACGCGTGCAGCTATTCGCGACCGGTCTGCCCTACCTGTTCCTCACTTACAGGAGTGCCCGCGCAGCGGAAGGCGCGTTGGCCTTGGTATCCGACGCTGGCGACCAACGCACAAGTCTGTTTTTGGGTGATGCCGCCGAAGGGCCTACATCAGATCGTTTTCTACGTCTTCCGCAGATATTCCCAGTGCGTCCAGACCATTCTCAAGGTGGTCAGACATGTGCGGTGTTCCGATCAGGTAGTCTGCACAGGGGGTCGAAGCCTCGGACTTGGCGGTGGCGATGGCCTCGGCCAGATCTTCCGCGAAAAAGCTCTCGCGCCCGATCCACATGATGGCAACCAGTTCGGCCTGCTCGTCTTCGCTCATGCGGTCGATGAACGCCCGCAATTCGCCCTCGGCCCGGTTCAGTTCGCGGCCCATCATGGCGACCTGGGCGACTTTTCTTGCCGAGATTTCCAACATCTCTTCCACTCCTCGTGTTCGCGGTTGTTACGCCATCACAACCACCGACAGCGGCCTGCGTCTTTGATCTTGAACAAACAGGCGGATCAGCGCCGCGAACAAAATGTCCCGATAAAGTGATCCGGCTTGGGGCGTGCGCCGTAATGTGGTTATGTTTACCCAGACCAATACAGCGACCTTGGACGGACCAGCGGTTGAAACACCCGCCCCTCAACCTTGGCGCATCAACAAACACATCAAGGGTAGGCGGGTGAACGACATCAACGGCAAGCGCGAGACCAGGGCCGAATGGGTGGACCACGTCAGACGCATCCGGGATGCGCAGGATCAGGCGGCATTTGCCGATCTGTTCCAGCACTTCGCGCCGCGTATCAAGGCCTTTCTGATGAAGTCAGGGGCTGATGCCGCCATGGCAGAAGAGTGCGCGCAAGAGGTGATGGCGACCTTGTGGCACAAGGCCCACCTGTTCGATCCGACGCGTGCCACTGTGGCCACGTGGGTGTTCACCATCGCACGGAACAAGCGCATTGACGTGCTGCGCAAGCAACGCCGTCCTGAACCCGAGGATCTGGGTTGGGGTCCCGAGGCAGAGCCCGATCAGGATGACGTCATCGCGCTGCAACAGGAAACCGCGCAACTGCGCACCGCCTTGCAGGCGTTACCGGATGCGCAGCGGGACCTGATCGAGAAGGCGTATTTCGGCGACCTGAGTCACCGGGAAATAGCGTCACAAACCGGATTGCCACTGGGAACAATCAAGTCACGGATACGGCTGGCGCTGGATCGCTTGCGCCACGCGATGAATTGAGATGAGTAAGATGAACAAGTTGATCAAACATCACCTGATAGATGACCTGCTGATGGCCTATGCCGCAGGCAACCTGCCCGAAGCCTTCGATCTGATGGTCGCCACGCATCTGTCCCTATGCGACCACTGCCGTGCGCGCGCAGAAAGCTATGACGCCGTTGGCGGGCAAGTTCTTGACAAGCAGAGTGAGGCAGTCAGCATGAGCGAAACCTCTCTGGCGGCCACGATGGCTTTGATCGCCAAGGGTGCTCCGGCGCCCAAGCCCGTTCGCCCGGGATGTGCAGTTCTGCCGGCCCCGTTGCAGGATTACGTGGGTGGAACAGTCAAGGACATCCGCTGGAGGCCGATTGGCATGGGCGTCAAACAGGCGATCCTGCCGACCACTAAAGACGCCACCGCCCGATTGCTGTTCATCCCAGCCGGTGCCGCCGTACCGGATCATGGCCATAACGGCATGGAGCTGACAATGGTTCTGCAAGGGGCTTTCTCGGACGAGGTTGACCGCTTTGCCCGCGGCGATGTCGAGATCGCTGACGAGGATCTTGAACATACGCCTGTGGCGGATATCTCGGAAGACTGCATTTGTCTGGCGGTTACGGATGCGCCGCTGAAATTCAACAAGCTGATGCCGCGCCTGTTCCAGCCCTTTCTGCGTATCTGAACGCTTGCAGGCGCTGGCCCATCAGAACCGGCCCGGTGCCGGTTCAGTTTTTCAACAGGATCCTCAGCCTTCGTGACGCGCCAGAGGTACAACCTCTGTTTCAGTATCGGGCGCGATTTCTTCGAAGTCGAAATTATCCAACCGCTGCGCCCGGCGGCCGGCCTTTTCGGCACTGATCTTGATTTCCGAGATATCCTTGGCCGCCTGACCGAAGTGACGGTCGAGGTTTGAAACGCGGTCACCCAGACGGTCCACATCCTTGTGCAGCAATCCCAGTTCTTTGCGGATCGCACCGGCCTGTTCACGCATGCGCGCATCTTTAAGGATCGCCCGCATCGTGTTCAGCGTGGCCATGCAGGTGGTGGGAGAGACGATCCAGACCCGTGCGGAGAACCCTTCGCGCACCACATCGGGCAAGCGGGCGTGCAGCTCGGCATAGATCGCTTCGGACGGGACGAACATCAGGGCACCGTCAGCGGTTTCCCCTTCGAGGATGTATTTCTCGGAAATGGCCTTGATATGCACTTTCACGGCAGCGCCAAAAGCCCGCAGGCATCTTTCAACATCTGCCTTGGTCTGCGCGGCGGCAAGTGCTTCGAAATCCTCAAGCGGGAATTTCGCGTCAATCACGATCGGGCCAGGCGGGTTAGGCAGATGCACCAGGCAATCCGCGCGCCTGCCGTTCGACAAGGTGGCTTGCAGCGAATAGCTGTCCGCGGGCAGTGCCTTGGACACGATATCGTTCAGCTGAATCTCACCAAACATCCCGCGCCGCTGCTTGTTCGACAGGATATCCTGAAGGCTGAGAACATCGCCCGAAAGTTTCGTGATATTGTCCTGCGCCTTGTCGATGGCGGCCAGACGTTCCTGCAGCTGCGTCAGTGATGTCGCCGTCTGTTTTGACGAACCGTGCAGGGTTTCCTTCATCCGTTCCTGCATCTCGGCCAGCGCGCGGGCCGATTTCATCGCGTTATCCGCCAGCCGGTCATTCATCTGCTGCTGGACCGAGGACAAGCGTGCCTCGACCGTCTGGATCACCTGTACCTGCGCGTTGGCTTGCGTGTCCGAAACATGCTGCAAGCCGCCGCGCAACTGTTCCTGCCCCTGTCCCAGCTGCTGCACATGCTGACCCAGAAGCGCCATCTGCCGCGCCAGCGGTTCCGCCATCCGGGCCGAGCGATTAGCGGCGCGCAACGACAGGAACAGCAGTAGCAGGATCAGCGCAACTGTTCCGCCCACGATAAGAACAACCGGGTCATCCAGTGCATATTCTGTTCCTGCAATCTTGATCATGTCGCCTCGAATGTTCTTGTTTTATTCTTACTAACCTGCAGTGGCCAATGGATCAACTGCGCCCGAACAGGCGTTCGATATCGCTTAGCTTCAGTTCCACATATGTTGGTCGCCCGTGATTGCACTGGCCGGAATGCGGCGTCGTCTCCATCTCGCGCAGCAGCGCGTTCATTTCCTCGGCCCGCATACGGCGGCCGGACCGAACCGAGCCGTGGCAGGCAACCCGGCTGAGAATCGCCTCGATCCTTGCCTGCACCATCTGGCTTTCGCCCTGATCGGCCAGTTCGTCGAGGATATCCAGGATCATCGCGCGCGCATCGACCTCGCCCAGAATGGCCGGAGTTTCGCGCACGGCAATGGCGCCTCCGCCAAAGGGTTCGATGGTCAGACCCAAACGGGACAGATCATCACAGACAGCCATCAGACGGGCGCAGTCACCTTCGGACAACTCAACAATCTCAGGGATCAAAAGCGCCTGCGCCGCAACGCCCGTCTCGGCCATCTGTGTTTTCAGCTTTTCATAGACCAGCCGTTCATGCGCGGCGTGCTGATCAACGATCACCATTCCATCGGCAGTCTGGGCGATGATGTAGTTTTCATGCACCTGTCCGCGCGCGGCGCCCAGTGGAAGATTCTGGGCATCAGACTCCTGACCCTGCGAAGCGGCTGCAACCGGGATCGGATCGACAATGCTGCCGCTGTAATCATGCGCCAGTTCCGCAAAACCCGGAGCCTGTGCCCGGTACGCGGCCTGGCGCGCTGCAGGCGACGGGCGATCCATCTGATAGACCCGCGCTGGTGCAGACTGCGCGGGTTCCGGTCGCATTGCACCCAAGGTCGCATTGGCCACGGTCGAGGACGCGCGATGCCCGGCCTCTGCCAAAGCGTGGCGCAGGCTGGATACGATAAGCCCGCGCGCAACGCCGGGATCGCGGAACCGGACCTCGGACTTGGCAGGGTGAACGTTCACGTCAACCAATGTCGGGTCGCAGTCGATGAACAATGCCGCAGCCGGGTGACGGTCCCGGCTTAGGAAATCGAAATAAGCCGCCCGTAAAGCGCCGGTCAGCATCTTGTCGCGCACGGGACGCCCGTTGACAAAAAGGTACTGCGCCACCGCAGCGCCACGGGAATAGGTCGGCAGGGCCGCATAGCCAAAAAGCCTGAGGCCGTCGCGCGAGGCATCGACCCGCAGCGCATTCTCAGCAAACTCGCGCCCGATCACACGGGCAAGACGGGCGTGCAAGGCGTCAAACAGGTCGCCATTCTCGCGATCCGCGCGGAAGATCACGCGGCCTACGCCACCGCCCGAGACATCGCGCAGGGTAAATGTGACGGATGGCTCAGCCATCGCCAGCCGCTTCACCATGTCCGTGATCGCCTGCGCCTCGGCCCGATCGGTGCGCATGAATTTCAGCCGGGCGGGGGTGGCGAAGAACAGATCGCGCAGCTCGACCACCGTGCCCGCGCGCAGGGCGGTAGGCTTGACCGAACCCATCTTGCCACCCGCGACATGGATCTGCGCCGCATCCAGACCCGGCGCACGGCTGGTTATGGTCAGGCGTCCGACAGCCCCCAACGAAGGCAAGGCTTCGCCTCGAAACCCGAAGGTGTGGATATTCAGCAGATCCGATCCGTCGATCTTTGATGTGGCATGGCGCGACAGGGCAAGCGGCAAATCTTCAGCCGGGATACCGCACCCATCGTCGGTCACGCGGATCAGCGTCTTTCCCCCGTCGGCGATTTCGACGGCTACACGCGTGGCCCCGGCATCCAGTGCATTCTCGACCAGTTCCTTGACGGCCGAGGCCGGGCGTTCCACCACTTCACCCGCCGCAATACGGTTGATCGCAGCATCGTCAAGCTGTCTGATCACGGGGCGATTTTCGCTGATATTGGGGTTTGTCTGCGCCATACCCCTAGACCTAGCACAACCGCGCACGATTCTACCACCGGTTTGAGCATGTCTTCTGTTCGGAAAGGGGCACCCGGATAGCTGTGAATGAATCCCATTCCGTACCATCCGGGCGTACCAAAGTGAGTGGTGTGTTCAGCCAGTCAATGGGCAGCCCTCTAGCATGAGACTTCCCAAAAATCTGCTTAAGATTAACCTTAACGGCATCTGGGCAGAGTTTGGCCGATGACGCTCGGGCATCTGCGGCAGGAAAATGCCGTCTCAGGCTGATGTCTGAACACCAACACGTGTGCGGCATGGGCCAAACATGGCCGCCAGCGCCAGGATCAGCCCGGACATCGTTGCGATCATCCCTGCCGCACTGACCGCATCCGCTGCGCCCAGCCACAGGGGCCCGTATCCTGCCAGCACATACCCTGTCACGGCAGAGGTTATAGCGATCACGACGCTCCAGCCAATCTGCGCCTCAAGCCGGTTGGTCAGCATCCGCGCGGCTGCCGGAGGGCAGATAAACATCGCGATCACGATGATCGAGCCTACCGCGTCAAAAGCGGCAACCGCCGCGATAGCCGCAGTGATGACGAGCGCCATGCCCAGAAGTCCCGTGCGAATACCAATCGTGCGGGCGAAACCTTCGTCAAAGGTGGATATTTTCAGCGGTCGCCAGAACAGCCATGTAAACAGCATCACACCCACCAGTGTCAGCGCAATACGGGGCAGTTCCGGGGGCAATCCGGCAAGGGCCTGAGCGTCCAGCAGCGAGGACCACCCGGTCGCGTCCAGCCAGATCAGGCTTTCGAGATTGCCGTAAAGCGCATGTTCCACATCCAGATGCACGGTTGACGTATCCGTCTGCTCAAGCAGCAGGACGCCTGCCGCGAACATGGTGGTAAAAACCACGCCCATGGCGGCCCCGGGTTCGATCTGCCCCAGTCGGCGAATCGCCTCGATCAGGACCACGGCCAGAACCGCGGCCCCGGCCGCGCCCAACATCATCGGCCAGGTGGATATGGCCCCTGTCAGCAGGAACGCGACAACGATACCCGGCAGCACTACATGGCTGATCGCATCGCCGATCAGCGCCTGTTTTCGCAACACAAGAAAGTTGCCGGGCAAGGCACAGGCGATGGCCGCAAATGTTCCGATCAGCAGCGGCGTCAGAGACAGCGGGACGAATTCTTCACCACTCATGCCGGTATCCCTTGCGGTCCGCCAATCTGGCGGTCGATCTCATCAATCTGGTCCCGTGTCAGAACGGTTTCGATATCGCGCAACCCGTCATAGAGCGCAGCTGTCGCCTCGTGCGCCTGATCGGCACGCACGATTTCCCATCGCTTTTCATCCCGCAGGGCTTTGGCCGCGCGGGCCTTGCCGGTGTCCGTCGCCACGCCATCCGCCCGGACCAGCCCGGCACGCCGCAGCAAACGCAAGGTCAGGGGCTCATAGATCTTCTGCCCTTGCGCCATCGCCAGAAGCCCCTGACGAATATGCACTCGGCGCTGAAACCGCAGATGCCGCAGCACTGCCGCCAGAACGCCGCGCATCGGGGCGAAGAAGAGGGAGGCGAGGAAAAAGGCAAAGCTGACCAGCACGATAATCGGGCCGGTTGGAAGATTGGGCGCAGATGCGGATATGGCAGCGCCGATATATCCGGCCAGACCACCGGCCAGCCCGGCCAACAGAACAACGCGTTCCGAGCGGTCAGACCAGAACCGGGCGGTCACTGCCGGAATGATCAGCAAAGCCACGATCAGGATCAGGCCGACGATTTTCAGGCCGACCACGGTCACGGCCATGACCAGCCCCATCATGGCCAGATCGATACGATGCACCGGCAACCCGCGCGCCGCTGCATATTCGGGATCGAATGCGACAAGGGTCATCGGACGGCGGATGATCAGCACCAGAGCCAAGGTCAAGGCTCCACCAAGTGCGATGATCACCGCATCGGCCCACAGCATTCCGGCGGTCGAACCCAACAGGAAACCTTCCAGCCCGGCCTGACGGCCAACCCCCATGGTTTGGATGACCGTCAGCAGTACGATTCCAAAGCCGAAGAACACAGACAGGATCGCACCGATCGCGGCGTCCTCAGCCAGGCGGGTACGCCGTGTCAGCCAGTTCATGCACAACAGACCAACCCAGGCTGAAATAGCGGACCCCACCAGCAGGCCCGGCAGGTTACGCCCGTCCCCGCCCAGTGCGACCAGCACCATGAAAGCGATACAGACGCCCGGCAGGGTTGCATGGCTGATTGCGTCGCTGACAAGGGCGCGCTTGCGCAGAAACAGGAATGTCCCCGTTACGCCCGCCGACACGCCCAGCAATGTCGCACCGATGGCAACCAGCGTGGCGTTATAGCCAAGCTGAAGGGTCAGAGCATCCCAAAGCATGAGTTATCCCAGCGCGCGTGAAATCTGATCGATCTGGGCCGTTGCCAACCTGCCACCATAGGCCGATTGCAGCGTTTCCGCAGTGAAAGCCTCGGCCACTGAACCCTCGGCCACCTTGCGGGTGTTGATCAGGAAAACGTGGTCGAAATAGTCGGTCACGGTGGCCAGATCGTGATGCACGACAACGACTGTCTTACTGGCCTCTTTCAGTGATTTCAGCACCGCGATGATGGCTTTTTCGGTGGCGGCGTCGACACCGGCAAACGGCTCGTCCAGTAGATACAGATCAGCATCCTGAGCCAGAGCACGCGCCAGAAACACACGCTGTTGCTGGCCACCGGACAGCTGGCCAATCTGGCGATCCGCGAAATCGCGCATTCCGACACGGTTCAGGCAATCCATCGCACGGGCCTTGTGGCGCGCGCGCAAGCGGCCCAACAGGCCCAGTTCACGCGACAGACCCATCAGAACCACGTCGATCACCCGTGTCGGGAAATCCCAGTCCACACTGGCACGCTGGGGAACATAGGCAACACGTGCGCGTTGCGAATTCAGCGGCTGACCAAATACTGTCACCTGCCCCGACAATGGCGTAACGATGCCCAGCGCCGCCTTGAGCAGCGTTGATTTTCCAGCGCCGTTTGGCCCGATAATGGCGGTCATCGCGCCGGGCGTAACCGTCATATCAACCGAAAAGACCGCAGGTTTCTGTCCGTAGGAAACCGTCAGCCCCCGCACAGCCAGAGGGCTGTTATCCAGGTTTTGTTCCTGGACCGTCACACCTTCGTTGCTGATCAGCCCCAGCATCTCTCAGAACCCCGCTGACAGTTTGCCGTTCATGCCGCGATCGGGAACTTCTCCGCCCAATGCGCCTGCGATAACGGTGATATTGTGGTCCAGCATCCCGATATAAGTGCCTTCATAGGTGCCATCCTCGCCCATGGCATCCGAGAACAACTCGCCCCCGACCTTCACCTCGTGCCCTTTGGCTGCGGCCCCTTCGATCAGCGCGCGGATCGACCGGTCAGAAACCGAGCTTTCGACGAAGACCGCCGTGATCCTGCGATCAACCAACAGGTCAACCAGCTCTCCGATCCGGTTCAGGCCCGCCTCGGATTGGGTCGAGATGCCCTGAATGCCCAGAACCTCGAACCCGAAACTTTCACCGAAATAACCAAAGGCGTCGTGGGCGGTGACCAGAACCTTGTTGTGATCCGGTACGGTGGACAGGGTTTTCTCGGCATAGGCCGTCAGACGGTCTATGTCGGCCAGATGGGCTTGTGCATTCGCAGCAAAAACCTCGGCTGCTTCGGGGCGTGCCTCGGTCAGGGCGCGCTGCACCTCTACAACAACCTCGCGCCACAGCACGGGCGTCATCCATAGATGCGGATCATACTTGTCGGCATAATTGTCGTGCGCGCGCAGCCTGGACTTGTCTACGCCTTCTGCAACCGCAATAACGGTCCGTTTCCGCTCAAGATCATGAAAGAAGTCTTCCATTTGCGCTTCGAGATACAGGCCGTGCCACAGAACCAGGTCTGCTCGTGTCATCGCCACAATATCGCTGCGCGTCTGGCGATAGGCATGGGGATCAACGCCGGGGCCCATAAGCCCTCTGACCTCAACCAGATCACCACCGACCTGAAGCGCCGCATCTGCAATCATGCCCGTTGTGGCCACCACTTTCAGCGGTGCCCCGGCAAACGCCATGGCTGGCACCGAAAGGGCCAGAGCCAAAAATGCAAGGCAATGCCGACGAATCATTTCCAACCTCGATTTAGATACGTGTTGGATCAAATATGAGAACCATTCGCAACTAAGTCAACGCTAATGAGAATTATTCGCAAGAAAACCTCAATTATTTGTCCAAATGGTCAAAAATATTCGATCATTGCGCCGGAACACCTTCCATTCCCGGGCCACCCGTGCGATTTTGTCGCAAACCTCCCAAAGGACGTAACCATGGATACGCAGAGCTCAGAAAGCCCCGTGCGCACCGCGCATCTGCCGCAAGTAACCGAACCCCGGAACCCCGGAATGGAACTGGATCTGGACTGGGTGCGCGCCGTTCAGGCCAATACTTCCGCGATTGAACGCCGTGCGGCCACATTGCCGGGCCGCCGTTCGGTCAAGAAGGAATATCAGGCTGCGTGGCTGCTGAAAGCCATCACGATGATCGACCTGACCACGCTGTCGGGCGATGATACGGTGGGCCGTGTGCGCCGCCTGTGTGCAAAGGCCCGTCAGCCGGTTGCGCCTTCAGTCCTTCAGGCGCTGGACATGCCGCCGATCACGACCGGGGCGGTTTGTGTCTATCACGACATGATCGAAACCGCCGTGGACGCCCTGAAAGGCACTGGCATTCCGGTCGCTGCCGTGTCCACCGGCTTTCCCGCAGGCCTGTCCCCGTTCCATCTGCGCGTGGCCGAGATCGAGGAAAGCGTGAAGGCCGGGGCCGAGGAAATCGACATCGTAATCTCACGCCGTCACGTGCTGTCGGGGAACTGGCAGGCCCTGTATGATGAGATGAAGGCGTTCCGCGTGGCTTGTGGCGATGCCCATGTCAAAGCCATTCTTGCGACCGGAGAATTGGGTAGCCTGCGCAATGTCGCGCGCGCCTCGCTGGTGTGCATGATGGCCGGGGCGGATTTCATCAAGACCTCGACCGGCAAGGAAAGCGTCAACGCCACCCTGCCCGTGTCGCTGGTGATGATCCGCGCGATCCGCGATTACTATGACCGCACCGGATATCGGGTCGGCTACAAGCCTGCGGGTGGTATTTCGAAAGCCAAGGACGCGCTGGTTTATCTGTCGCTGATCAAGGACGAGCTGGGTGACCGCTGGCTGGAACCGGATCTGTTCCGCTTTGGCGCCTCATCGTTGCTGGGCGATATCGAGCGGCAGTTGGAACACTATGTCACCGGGGCTTACTCGGCTGGTTACAGGCATTCGATGGGATAAAACATGGCAAGTGGTCGAGAAAAAACACTTCCTTGGGTATTTGACGCTCTTAAGTCCCTTGGAGGAACAGCAGAAGTCATTCAAGTTGCAGCGTATCTCTGGGATAACCATGAACGAGAGATAGTGGCAGACAGAAAGCTGCTGCTCACTTGGCAATACGAAATGAGGTGGGCCGCGTCTCAACTGAGAGTTCAAGGTATTATGAACAAAAACACGCCCAACGAACCTTGGTCGCTGTCTAAGATAGGTATGGGGATGAGTTCGCTATGACAGTCAAAGAGATTTTTGAGACCATGGAATACGGCCCCGCCCCCGAAAGCGCCGCCGAAGCACTGGCCTGGCTGGTCGATCAGGGCGACAAGTTCGGACACTATATCGATGGTGCTTTCACCAAGCCGGGCAAAGGGTTTGACAGCCGCAACCCTGCGACCGGGGAGGTTCTGGCCAAGCTGACGCAGGCCAAGCAGGCCGACGTGGACGCCGCGGTTGCCGCCGCGCGCAAGGCTCAGCCGAAATGGGAGAAACTGGGCGGCGCGGGCCGTGCGCGGTATCTCTATGCAATTGCGCGACTGCTGCAAAAGCATTCGCGTCTGTTTGCGGTGCTGGAAAGCCTCGACAACGGCAAACCGATCCGGGAATCGCGTGACATCGATATTCCGCTGGCGCAGCGGCATTTCTATTACCACGCCGGTATGGCGCAGCTGATGGAAAGCGAGCTGCCCGACGCTGAAGCGTTGGGTGTGTGCGGTCAGATCATTCCGTGGAACTTCCCCCTGCTGATGTTGGCGTGGAAGATCGCGCCTGCGCTGGCAATGGGAAATACGGTGGTTCTGAAACCCGCTGAATATACCTCGCTGACGGCGCTGTTATTTGCCGATATCTGCACACAGGCCGGTCTGCCGAAAGGTGTCGTCAACATCGTCACCGGAGACGGTGCCGTGGGCGAGATGATCGTGGCCTCGGACGTGGACAAGATTGCCTTTACCGGCTCGACTGTTGTGGGCCGCCGCATCCGTGAGGCCACTGCCGGATCTGGTAAGGAACTGACATTGGAGTTGGGCGGCAAATCCGCGTACATCGTCTTTGATGACGCCGATATCGACTCGGCCATCGAAGGGCTGGTGGATGCGATCTGGTTCAATCAGGGTCAGGTCTGTTGTGCGGGTTCGCGCCTGCTGGTGCAGGAAGGCATCGCCGACCGTTTCCACGACAAGCTGCGCGCCCGGATGGACACGCTGCGCGTCGGCAATCCGCTGGACAAATGTATCGACGTGGGCGCGGTTGTGGACCCGGTTCAGTTGCAGACCATCAAAGGAATGGTCGAAAGCAACACAGCGGGCCATGTGCATCAAGCTGCCTGCAATCTTCCCGCACACGGCTGCTACTACCCGCCGACACTGATCTCGGGGCTCGAGACCTCGGACCCGTTGATGCAGGAAGAGATCTTTGGCCCGGTGCTGGTGTCTTCGACTTTCCGCACACCGGAAGAGGCTGTCGAGCTGGGCAACAACACCCGGTATGGTCTGGCGGCGACCGTCTGGACCGAGAATGTGAACCTTGCGCTGGATATCGCGCCCAAGCTGGTTGCGGGCGTCGTCTGGGTGAATGCCACCAATCTGTTTGACGCTGCTGCCGGGTTCGGTGGGGTCCGCGAAAGCGGCTTTGGCCGCGAAGGTGGTTGGGAAGGGCTGACCGCCTATACCAGACCCAAGGGTAAGGCCAAGCCGCTGGCAAAGGTCGAGGCAGCCATGGGCGAGGGGGCACCGGTCGACCCGATTGACCGCACTGCCAAGTTGTATGTCGGCGGCAAGCAGGCGCGGCCCGATGGTGGTTATTCGAAACCGGTTTGGGGCAAGTCCGGCCTGCTGGGCCATGTGGGTCTTGCCAACCGCAAGGACGTGCGCAACGCGGTCGAGGCTGCGGCAGGTGCCAAAAGCTGGTCCAGAACCACCGGCCATCTGCGGGCCCAGATCCTGTATTACATCGGCGAAAACCTCTCGGCCCGTGCCGGTGAATTCGCGGCGCGGATCGACGCCATGACCGGCAGGAAAGACGGCGCGAAAGAAGTTGAGGCTTCGATCCAGCGCCTGTTCACTGCCGCCGCCTGGGCCGACAAGTATGACGGCCAGGTCCATGGTGTTCCGATCCGGGGCGTGGCCATCGCCATGAAGGAACCCGTTGGCGTGATCGGTGCGCTTTGCGCGGATGAGGCACCGCTGCTGGGTCTGGTCTCGGCCATGGCGCCTGCGATTGCGATGGGTAACCGGACGGTTCTGGTGGCTTCTGAACCCTACCCGCTGGCGGCGACGGATTTCTACCAGATCCTTGAGACTTCGGACGTCCCTGCCGGTGTGGTCAACATCCTGACCGGCAGCCATGCTGAACTGGCGAAACCCCTGGCCTCGCATCTGAATGTCGACGCGGTCTGGTCGTTCTCGTCCACCGACCTGTCGAAAGAGATAGAGGTCGTTTCAGCCGGGAACCTGAAACGGACCTGGGTCAATAACGCGACGGCATTTGATTGGAGCATGGACCATTCCCGCCGCTTCCTTCAGGCTGCAACCGAAGTGAAAAACATCTGGGTGCCCTACGGCGAGTAGGGCTCCCTGCCAAGGGAGGCCTAAATGGATTTCTCAGGAAAAACCGTCATCGTGATTGGCGGAACCAGCGGTATCAATCGCGGCATTGCCGAGGCTTTTGCGGCCTCGGGCGCCAAACTGGCCGTGGCCAGCCGGTCGCAGGAAAAGGTCGATGACACCATCGCTGCGCTGAAGGCCGCGGGCGCACAGGATTCGATTGGGGCTGCGTTTGATGTGCGCGATGCCGACGCTGTGGCGGCGGGACTGAAGCAGTTCCATGACGCCTTCGGGGATTTCGATGTGCTGATCTCGGGCGCGGCGGGCAATTTCCCGGCGCTGGCATCCGAAATGTCAGTCAACGCGTTCAAGACCGTGATCGATATCGACTTGATGGGCACGATCCACGTGATGAAGGGGGCCTATCCGTTCCTCAAACGCCCCGGTGCCAGCATCATCAATATCTCGGCCCCGCAATCCTATCTGCCGTATGAGGGCCAGTCCCATGTCTGCGCCGCCAAGGCGGGAGTCGACCAGATCACCCGCACCTTGTCAATGGAATGGGGTGTCGAGGGGATAAGGGTGAATTCGGTTGTGCCGGGGTTCATCGAAGGCACCGAAGGTGCGAGACGCCTTGCGCCCACCCAAAACGCCCACGAAGAACTTCGCCGGGACGTGCCGTTGGGCCGCTGGGGTCAGCCGCAGGACGTGGCCAATGCCTGCCTGTTCCTCAGCTCGGATCTGGCCAGTTATATCAGCGGCACGGTTCTGGCCGTGGACGGGGCACTCTATCAGCGCGGATCGGGCAAGTTCGGGCAGATGATGGGCGATATGCTGCGGAGTATGAAAAAGAGGTGAGCCGCAACTCACCCCTTGCAGTTCAGTTGGTAGTTTCCAGACCAACCGGCTTTCCAACAACAGTGAAATGCAGGCCGTCCGGGTCCAACAGTTCGGATGCAACGCGGTTCACGTCTTCCAGTGTGACCGCGTTCACCTTGTCATTGCGGGTGGCGATATAGTCGATGGGCAATCCCTCCATCTGCATCCCCACCATGATCCCGGCAATCTGTCCGTTGCCGTCAAAGCGCAGCGGATAAGCGCCGGTCAGATAGGTTTTGGCATCGTCCAGTTCCTTCTGCGTCACCCCTTCGGTGGCGGCGCGCGCCCATTCGTTTCGAATAACCTCTATCGCCTCGGCAATGCGGTCATTGGCCGATGACACCGACCCCAGGTAAACCGAGGCCAGATCCTTGGGCACAAGATAGGTTCCAACCCCATAGGTCAGGCCACGCTTTTCGCGCACCTCCTGCATCAGACGGCTTTCGAACCCGCCACCGCCAAGGATGTGGTTCAGGATATAGGCGGCAAAGAAATCAGGATCGTCCCGATCTATTCCGGCATGGCCAAACAGCGCCACGGATTGCGGGGTGTCAAACTCGACAACACTGATCCCGCCGGGGATGGTCACGTTGGCCTTGCCCGGGATGGGCTTGCCCGTTTCCGGCAGGTCGGCGAGCAACGTGTCAAGCAATGCGCCCAGTTCTTCGGCCGTTATATCGCCGACGGCCCCCACATAGAGGCGATCCTTGGCAAAAACGCTTTCATACGCCGTAACCACATCATCCCGTGTCAGCGCCGAGACACTTTCGATCGTGCCCTTGCCTTCGGAACCGTAAGGGTGATCGCCATAGGCCATCTGGGCAAAGTTGCGGCCTGCAATCTCGTTCGGGTCGGTCTGATCTGATCGCAGCCCGGACAGGATTTGCGCGCGCACACGGTCAACCGCGTCCTGATCAAAGCGCGGTTCGTGAATCGTCTCACGCAGCAGGTCGGAAACCTCATCCCGGTTTTCGGTCAGAAAACGTGCGGAAATCGAAACCGTGTCGTCACCGGCGTTATAGCGGAACGATGCGGCCAGCGCCTCAAGCTCGCGCGCATAGGTCCGCGCGTCCATTTCGCCGGACCCTTCCTCGATCAGCCCGCTCATCAGATAGACCGCGCCGCGCTTGTCCGGGTCGTCCAGCGACGTACCGCCACGGAAGCGCAGCTCAAGCGCGGTAAACGGGATCGAGTGATCCTCGACAAGCCATGCGGTGATCCCGCCGGGCGAGGTTACTTCCTCGATCTCGATCTCGGCCAAAGCGGGCAGAGCAACCAGACAGGTAATCAGCGTTGCGAGAAACCGTTTCATTGCGTCACCTCATCATCGCGCATCAGCCAGCCGGTGACCGACGCCTTGGGTTGCAGAACGTCGCGGGCGGCGGCGATGATTTCGTCTCCGGTCACGGTCTGAAGGATATCAGGCCATGCCTGCACGTCCTGTATTGTCAGGCCGCTGGTCAGGGCGCGCCCATAGCGGTTGCCGATCCCGTCCACATTGTCCCGTGCATAGGTCTGCGCGGCCCGCAACTGCATCTTGATGCGGTTCAGATCGTCCTCGTCGACACCTTCGGCAATGAAATCGGCCACGGCCTGGTCCATGGCATCCTCGGCCTCTTGCAGGGAAACCCCTTCGGCGGGAACGACCAGCAGGTCGAATGTTGTGTCATCCAGCGAGACGTCACGATAGAACGCCCCGGTATAAACAGCCATTTTCTGATCGAATTGCAGCTTTTCGTTCAGATACGAGGTCGTGCTGCCCCCCAGAAGTTCCGCCAACAGAAACAGGGCTGCCGCCTTTTCCTGATCGCCCGGATCGCGTTCCGGCGCCAGGTAACTGCGCTGGATGTAGGGCTGCGCCACGCGAGGGTCCTTGAAAGTCAGACGAAGTTCGGCGGTTTGCGGGGGTTCCTGCGACCGGACCCGTTCCGGCAAATCCGCATTGGCGGGAATCACACCGTAATACTGATCGGCCAGAGTGCGAACCTCGGCGGGATCAACGTCTCCGGTGACAACCAGAATGGCGTTATTGGGCGCGTAGTGGGTCTGGTAGAAAGACATCGCGTCTTCCAGTTCCAGTTCTTCCATCTCGTGCTTCCAGCCGATGATCGGCACGCCATAACGGTGATTGAGGTATTGTGCTGCGCTCATCTGTTCGCCGAACAGGGCGCGCGGGTTGTTCTCGGTGCGCTGGTTGCGTTCTTCAAGGATCACATCGCGCTCGGTCACGATATCTTCTTCGCTCAGGCGAATGTTCCGCATCCGGTCCGATTCCATGCGCATCATCAGCTCAAGCCGGTCGGCGGCGACGCGCTGGAAATAGGCAGTGTAATCATACGAGGTGAACGCGTTGTCGTTGCCGCCATTGGCCGCGACGGTGGCCGAGAATTCGCCCGGTGCCAAAGTATCTGTGCCCTTGAACAGCAGGTGTTCAAGAAAATGCGCGACACCCGACGACCCGATCGGCTCATCCGCCGATCCGGCGCGGTACCAGACCATGTGCTGCACAACAGGCGCGCGGTGGTCTTCCACCACGACGACATCCATGCCGTTGTCCAAAGTGAATGTGGTGACCGCTTCTTTCCCACCCTCGGCAAAAGCCGGTGTGGTGGCGATCAGGGCAGCCGACAAGGCAAGGGCCCGAACCATGGGGCATCCTCCGTTTCGTTTCTGTCATTCAAACTACGGTGGTGCGGCCCGGGTTCAAGCCCGATGACGGAAAGTTAAGAATTATTCATTCGGCGGCGAGGTTGGAGTCTCGACCCCGGCCCGGCGGGCGGCTTCGGTTTCCGAATACGGATCGATCGACTGGCGTTCGTAGACCTGATTATAGCGGTCGACAGGGAACAGGCGCAGACCGGTCCAGCGGCCCCGGCGTTTGCGGAATGCGGCGTCCTCGGCTTCGACCACCTGCCGCGTATCGGGTGACACGCCATAACGGCTGGACGCCGTCACAAGCGCCGCATCCGACGACGGCACACCAGCGTTGGGGTTCAGGGCGGCGGCATTACCACCCAGCGCGACCACCAGATCGGCTTTGGGGGTCGGGTCTGTCAGGTTTCCGCCACCCGGCGTGGGTGCCGGCAGAAACGCGTAATCCTGAGGCTGGGTCAGCGGCTTGACTGGCAATACCGAAAATTCATCCGGGCCCTGTCCCGGAGGCGCCAGATCCCGCAGTCCGGGATTCGAACATGCCGCGACCGCAGCGGCAACTGTCAGAACAAATATGGCGCGCGGCATCCGCATTGGTGTCTCCAGCCTGTTTCAGGCGCTTTTATCGCAAATCATTCCGCGCGTCACGAGGGCTTTTTGCCGTCAAACAAAACCAGCCCCAGCGCTCCGGCGAATATGAACACATCCGCCAAGTTGAACACAAACGGGTTGTTGATGCCACAGCAGGACATGTTCAGGAAATCCAGTACAAACCCATAGAGGAGCCGGTCGATCACATTCGCAAGCGCTCCGCCGATCAGAAGGCCGCCACAGAGCAACATGAATTTCGAACGCGTCGAACGACCAAGCCAGACAAGAACACCGATACAGATCACCACGGACACACTGATCAGAAACCAGCGTGCGGCCTCAGAGTCGCCCTGAAACAGGCCGAAATTAATGCCTCGATTCTCGCCGTATTTGAACACCAGCAGCGGTGGCAGAACATCGATACCGTCGGGCCGTTCAGCCACGCGCAGGACGTGAACGACCAGATATTTGCTGATCTGGTCGATCGCAAAGGCGGCCAAGGCTGCCCAGAGAAGCAGGCGTGACCGCATCAGTGACGGAAATGACGCATACCGGTGAAGACCATCGCCAGTCCGGCCTCATCGGCTGCGGCAATCACTTCATCGTCGCGCATGGACCCACCCGGCTGAATGACGCAGGTCGCGCCCGCTTCGGCGGCTTCCATCAACCCGTCGGGGAAGGGGAAAAACGCATCCGATGCCACGGCCGAACCGATGGTCAGCGGCTGCGGCAAGCCCAGCGTTTCAGCCATGCGTTCGGCTTTCTTGGCCGCGATCAGGGCCGAATCCACTCGGCTCATCTGCCCCGCGCCAACACCCACGGTCGCGCCATCCTTGACGTAGACGATGGCGTTGGATTTGACGTGTTTGGCCACTTTCCACGCGAACAACAGGTCACGCATCTGCGCGTCAGTCGGGGCTTTCTTGGTCACGACCTTGAGGTCGTCCATGCCGATAAAGCCGTTATCCTTATCCTGCACCAACAGCCCGCCAGCCACCTGACGGACGGTTTTGCCACCTTCGGTTACATCCGGCAGCGCCTCGGTCGTCAGCAGGCGCAGGTTTTTCTTGGCGGCAAAGATCGCCTTGGCCTCGTCCGAGGCACCGGGGGCAATCACAACCTCGGTGAAGATGCCCGTGATCTCTTGCGCTGTTTCTGCATCCAACGGCTGGTTCAGCGCAACAATGCCACCAAAGGCCGAGGTGCGGTCGCAGTCAAATGCCGCCTTGTACGCCTCGAGAAGGGTGGCACCTGTGGCTACACCGCAAGGGTTGGCGTGTTTGATGATGGCGCAAGCCGCGCCTGTCGCTGGATCAAACTCGGCCACCAGTTCAAAGGCCGCGTCCGTGTCGTTGATGTTGTTATAGCTCAGTTCCTTGCCCTGATGCTGTACGGCGGTGGCGACACCGGGGCGGTTGGTGCCGTCCGTGTAGAACGCTGCCTGCTGGTGGCTGTTTTCGCCATACCGCAGGGTCTGCTTCAACTCACCGGCAAACGCGCGGCGCTTGGGAGCGTCCAGTTGCAGCGCATCCGCCATCCAGTTCGAAACAGCGGCGTCATAGGCCGCTGTTCGGGCATAGGCCTTTTGCGCCAGCCACTGGCGGAAGCCATAGGATGTCTTGCCATAGTTTTCTTCCAGCTGATCCAGCAGGGAGGAATAATCCTCGACATCCACGACCACGTTCACAAAGGCATGGTTTTTTGAGGCCGCGCGGATCATCGCCGGGCCGCCGATGTCGATATTCTCGATACATTCGTCATAGCCCGCGCCCTTGGCGACTGTTGCCTCGAACGGGTAGAGGTTTACGACCAGCAGGTCGATGGCGCCGATGCCATGTTCCTCCATCGCCGCAACATGGGTGTCATTGTCGCGCAGCGCCAGCAACCCGCCATGCACCATCGGGTGCAGCGTCTTGACCCGGCCATCCATCATCTCGGGGAACCCGGTGATTTCGCTGACATCGCGAACCTCAAGCCCTGCATCGCGCAGCGCCTTGGCGGTGCCGCCTGTCGACAACAGTTCGATCCCGCGTTCGGACAGCTCCTTGCCCAGCTCGATCAGCCCGGTCTTGTCGGAAACGGAAAGCAACGCGCGGCGCACGGGATGAAGGTCGGTCATGGGTCCAAAGGTCCTTTTGGCGTCAGTCAAACTTGGGCTCGTCCCGGTGCGTATCGCGCACGGCATAGGCTGTATCCTGCGCCTTGCTCAGCGTCCACCGGATGCGCGTCGCATACTCCATTGCGCGGCCAGATAGAACGATCTGTTTTGTCGCGCGTGGCTTTAAACGGCCTTTTTCAAGGTAAACACTTGGTTCGACAGATAATTTTCCCACGCCATCATGGCGGAAAACCCAGATCTCGCCGCTTTTGAGCGCCATCGACACTGCCGCCCCGCCCAGATCCAGCACCGCGTCAACGTCAGGATGCAGATGAAAACGGATGTCATAGCCAATGCCCTTGAGGCCCGAGGCGTCCAACGCCCTGTCGAACTGACGCTTGGCCTTGTCGGTTGCGGTCAGCAGAATATCCTCGACCGTCAGCTCACGCCCGTCAAAGCGCAATTCGAATGTGCGCGCGTGGGTCAGCCCGAAGACTTTGACATATCCGTCATGCCCGGCCATGAAACGGATGCCTTCGAACGCATCTTCAAAATCGACTGGAACGTCCTGTGGCGCGTCGACCAGCGCCTGACTTTCGCGGCCCGGCAACGGGTTGGCCAACCGCGCGCTCGAGAACCCGTCCAGACACAGGGTTGAGTGAGATGGGGTCGCACGCCCGGCACGGCGCCAATCCAGCCCGAAACTGGCCCCCGATCCACAATTCACGATCAAAGGGCGACGCCCCGAGGTCAGCTCGAACGCCAGCGTGGATGCGTGCGCGTTGAATGAGGCCGCTCCGGAGGGCGGCGCGCTGGCATCCACGATCACCGTGGTGCGTGCTGCGGCCAGGCGGGCATAGCCCATTGGCAGTTCGGTCGCCGCCTTGTGCTTGACGCCACTTTGCGCAAGCGCCTGTTCCAGCCGCCCTTCGACCCCGCGCCCGCCACCGTGAAACCGCGCCAGCGCGCCATCCGCATGGCGCAGACTGCGCAAGGTCGGTGCGATCCGCTTGATCGCCTTGGCCTGCGCGACAGGTGTGCCGCGTCCAAGATCGCTCAGCGCCGCCGACGTCCAGCTGAGCAGCATGAACACCTCAAGCAGCTCTTCCGGGTTGCGTGTTGGAATACCGCCCTTCGCATCCACCTGCCGGTCACACTCACCAGCCAAAGCCCGCAGGGCCGGATCGGCCATCTGCTCCAACCCCTCCAGCGCCAATCCGGCTTGCACAAGACCGGCCAGCGCCTCGAAACGCGGCAACCCGGGCGTCGCGGCCTGCCAGCGTTTGGACAGGAACCATGTTTGCTGCGCCAAAGACCGAAAGAACAGTTTGCTTTGCTTTTCATCTGCCCCGCGCAGCAGAAAAAGCGCATGGTTGATCCAGCGCATCACCCGCCGCCCGGTCAGGTCAGGCACCCAGCCCGGGCCCTGCCCGCGGCCATGCGTCTCGATCCAGCCCCAAACCCAGCGCTGCGCTTTTTCCCGTGCGCGCATATCACCGACAGCGGCCAGATCATCCAGCCATGCAAAACCATGGCGTTCCTCGTCAAAGCCGGCGCTGGGGGCAATGACATCCCACAACGCGGTATCGTCTGCCTCGACCAGATAGCCGGCGAACAAGAGATTCCCCGCAACCAGCTGCCGCCCGCGCGCAAACGAACCAACGGTACGCGGCTGGGGCTGCGCAACAAACCCCGTAGCTGCCTTTTGCCGTTGGCTGAGACGCGCGTAGAAACGGTTCTGCAACCGCATCCACCGACTGGCCATGGTGTCCGAATTTGACATGCGCGTGTTACTCTGCCCCTTGCGCTCTGCTGGCGCTTGAGACCCAACGATAGACCGCGCCGATCGTCAAGTCATCGAAAAGCGTGCACTCAGGCGGATTTGTTCAGGCAGGCGATATAGAACCCGTCCATACCCCCGCGATCGGGCCAGTAGTCGGGCCGCAGACGCAGGCCGCCTTCCTCAGTGATCCAGTTGTCTTCGATGCCGGGTAAGTTCAGAGCGGCGCGATCAACACGCATGTCCGGATACATGCCCAGCGCGTCTTCGATCTGAACCTCGCCCTCATCCGGCAAGAGCGAACAGGTGCAATAGACCAGCCGCCCGCCGGGTTTCAGCAGCGTCCACGCATGGGCCAGCATCTGCGCCTGCAAATCGATCAGTCCGCCAAATTCCGAGCCATCCTTGGCAAAAGGCAAGTCAGGATGCCTGCGGATCGTACCCGTAGCCGAGCAGGGTGCGTCCAGCAAAATTGCGTCGTACTGACCCTGATGGTCCAGCGCGTCACCCACGATGACCTCTGCCTGCAACCCGGTCCGGGCGAGGTTTTCGCGCACGCGTTCGGTGCGCGCCGCGGATACATCCAGCGCCGTCACATCGGCCCCCGCCGCAGCCAGTTGCATCGTTTTGCCGCCCGGAGCCGCGCAAAGGTCCAACACCTTCTCGCCCGCCATCGGTGCCAGAACACGTACCGGCAGCGCGGCTGCCGCGTCCTGCACCCACCAATCCCCAGCCTTGTACCCCGGCAAGGCCGAGACCTGACCCGCATCCTGAATACGCACAGACCCGGTGGGCAGCTTTTCGCCCGGGGGGCCTTCTGCCCCCGGCTTCAGTGTAAGGTCCAGTGGTGCGCCCGCGAAATGCGCCTGTTCCATACCGGCAACCGCTTCGGCACCCCAGGCCGCGATCAGAGGTTCTCGCAACCACTCCGGCAGGTGCGGGACACGCATTTTCGGCCATGCCTCGGGACCCTCGGACGCGACCTTGCGCAAAACAGCATTCACCAGCCCTTTCAGACGCCCGTGCTTGCGCGAGCGGCTGATGATTTCAACCATGGAGTTCACCACCCCATGCGCGGCTTCCCCGTTGCACAGTTCGACCGCACCCAGCCTCAGCGCGTTGTGTACGGTCAGGGCGGGTGTTCGGTTCAGGTGGTTGTCCAGCAGACGGTCGGCGCGCTCCAGCCCGCGCAGGGTTTCCGACGCCAGCCGCTGGGCACGCGCGCGATCCTCTGGCCCCAACCGATCCAAAGCGCCCGCAGCGAGGCATTCAGACAACAGGCGGCCTTCGCCCAGAACCTGATCCAATAGATAGATTGCGCTGCGCCGTGCTGCTGTCGCGCTGTTTGTCATGGTACTGCCTTCATGTGACCTGTGCCCGCATTGCCATTGGCGGACGCGGGCGTATATCAAGGCTATGCACGGAAAGGAACCCGATGTCATGAGTGACGACCGCAAAGACCTGCCTCCCGCCGCCCAACGCGCGCTGGCTGAAGCGGAAGAACGCCGCCAAAAAGCCCGGGCCGAGGTCAGGGAAATGCCCAAGGAACTGGGCGGACGCGATGGGTTGGACCCCGCCCGTTACGGCGATTGGGAAAAGAAAGGCATCGCCATCGATTTCTAGGCCCTCAACCGCGCAGGGCCTTCAGAAAATCATCGATCAGGGCGCGCTGTTTCCTGGACTGCGCCCGATCTTCAGGCCATGTCAGCCAATACCCGTCCTTGGTTTGCAGCTCTGGCAGCTCCAACCTGCGCAACCGGCCATCCTTTAGATCACCGGATGCCAGCGGAACCGAGCCCAGAACGATCCCCATTCCGCGCCTTGCCGCCGAAACGGCGTGCTCCATCGAATCGAAACTGACATGTGATGGCGCGACTTCTCCATGCCCGCATTTCCGGACCCACTCGCGCCAGCCCGGACGTTCACCGCGCAGATCGATCAGGGGGGCACCCCATTCAACACCCGGCGCGGCCATCGGCACCAGCACCTCGCGCGCGATCAATACCGCGTCGCGCCCGGCCCACACCCCCCTGCCATAGCGGATTTGCAGCCAGGTGCGTTCCTCGTCCAGCGACGACCGGCGCGCAACCGAGTCGGTCATCACCCGCACCTCGGGGCGCAGATTTCGGAACACAGGCAGGGCTGGTACAACAAGGGCGTGAATGTTTGACGACAACCCGGCGACCCTGAGTTCGCGTGGCGATTTTCCAAACAGATCCTCGGTGTTGCGTTCCAACGCCAGCAGGCTGTCCTGCACGAGCGGCAGATAGCTTTCACCTTCGACCGTCAGCGACACGCCGCGCGCCTCGCGCACAAACAGGGACCGGCCCAGCCACGCCTCAAGATTGCCGATCCTTTGGCTGACAGCGGCCTGCGTCAACCCGAACTCTTTCGCCGCGGCCGAGAACCCGCCAAGCCGCCCGGCGGCTTCGAACACGCGCAACCAATCCAGCGGCGGTAATCCGGTCTTATTCTTAGCCATTAGTTTTTCCAAGCCTCAGCCGAAATAAGGATTAATTGTCGTAATGCCACGAACGGCGTATCTGCTCAACCAAAGCCCGCGCCGAACAGGAGACCCCCAATGCTGCGCACCGCCACCCACGACACCTCGATTGTTACAGTCGCGTTTGATACCGGGACCAAGGCCCGTTTCCACGCCATCTGGCTGCGCGACAACGCGCTGGACGCTGATACCCGCGCACCGGGCAACGGTCAGCGCCTGATCACCATCGGCGATATTCCTGCCGACATCTCGGTCAGTTCAGCCGAGGTGGTCGCGGGCGACCTGCAAGTCACGTTCCAGCCTGAGGGCAAAACCGTTACCTTCCCGGCGGACTGGTTGGCCGAAAACGGCTATGACCGCGATCATGACATTGCGCTGGGTCGCATCGCCGCCGGCATCACGACCTGGGAGAGTGGCATCGCCGCGCCCAGCGGCGATTGGAACGAGGTCCATGCCAACCCGGCTGCCAAGCGCAATTGGCTGGCCGCTGTGGCCGAGTTCGGCTTTGCCAAGCTGACTGGCGGCCCGACCGAGCCTGAATCGCTGCTGAAGGTCGCTGACCTATTCGGCTATGTCCGCGAAACCAATTATGGCCCCTATTTCGAGGTGCGGACCGAGGTGAACCCGACAAACCTTGCCTATACCGGGCTTGGCCTTCAGGCGCATACCGACAACCCCTATCGCGACCCGGTGCCGACCTTGCAAATCCTCTATTGTCTGGAAAACTCGGCTGAAGGCGGGGATTCCATCGTTGTTGATGGCTTCCGCGCTATCGAAAAACTGCGTGACGCAAACCCCGAAGGCTTTGCCCTGCTGGCAGGATATCCGGCGCGGTTCGAATACAAGGGCTCGGACGGGGTCTGCCTGCGGTCACGCCGTCCGATGATCGAGTTGTCGCCGGATGGCGAGCTGATCGGCATCCGCTTCAACAACCGCTCTTCTGCCCCCTTCGTAGACGTGCCGTTTGACAAGATGGAGGCTTATTACGCCGCCTATCGCCAATTGGGGAATATCATCGACGATCCGGCGATGGGCGTTTCCTTCAAACTGGAACCGGGGGAAAGTTTTATCGTCGACAACACCCGCGTCCTGCACGCGCGGCTTGGCTATTCCGGAGCCGGATCGCGCTGGTTGCAGGGATGTTACGCCGACAAGGACGGGTTGCTGTCCACACTGGCGGCCATGGAGATGGTGCAGCCGGAGGCGGCGGAATGAAACCCGATTTCTCGACCCTGAACCGGGACAATATCGTTGCCTTCATCGGTGACATCTTTGCGCGCCGCGGCGGTGAAGAATATCTGGGCGAGCCTGTCACCATGGCCCAGCACATGCTGCAAGGCGCCACCATTGCCGAGCAGAACGGGATGCCCGAGGAAATCATCGTCGGCGCATTGCTGCACGACATCGGCCATTTCACATCCGAGTTCGGCACCTACCACCCGGATGACACCGAAGACCGCCACCATGAGGACGCAGGCGCCGAGGTGTTGGAGCAGTTCTTCCCTTCGGTCATCACCGATTGCTGCCGCTACCACGTGGCGGCCAAGCGGTATCTGTGTGCCACCAAGCCCGAATATTTCAATCGCTTGTCCGCCGCATCGGTTCACACGTTGGAACTGCAAGGTGGCCCGATGAGCGCCCAAGAAGTTGCCGCGTTCGAAGCCAACCCGAACCTGAAAGAGATCATTCAGGTCCGCTATCTGGATGAGGCCGGAAAACGCGCGGATATGGAAACCCCTGACTTTGCACATTTTGCGCCGATGGTGCAGCGTATGGTCGACAAGCACATGGAGGCCGCATGAACGCCCCGGAATATATCTTTGAAGCCAGCACCAAACCCTCGTTGCCCTGGCACGAGGTTCCCCTGATCCGCGCAACGGACGCCTCGGTCAAAGGTTATGGATGTCTGGTCGATGATCCCGAAGAGTTCGAGATCGAGATCACCCGCTGGCCACAGCAGGGGTGGCGGCCGATCGACGAAGGCACAGGCGATGAAGGCGGCTGGGTCGAAGGCACCTTTCGCGGTGAGTGGAAGGGAGACGTGCTTTACGGCGAGAACGAAGCGGTCAATGGCCACTATGTCCTGGGATGGTCAACCGATCCGCAGCAGGCGCAGACAAGCCGCCAAACAGCGCCCCGCGATCAGGTGCTGCTGTGGCACATGAACTATCACCCGGATGGCGGGCAGATGTTCTGGCCGCTCGACAACAAGCCCTTCATCATTCCTGCCGCGTTGCCCGGCGACAACCTGACGCCGGAAAAGGTGGTGGCGTTCTGGTGCGACGGTTCGCGCGGGCTGTATATCCATCCCGGTATCTGGCACGAGGGGATATTTCCGGTTGAAAACAACCAGCGGTTCCTCGACCGGCAGGGTGCGGTGCACGCTCGGGTCAGCGCTGATATCGGTCAGGAATTTGGCGTCTACCTCGCCTGCCCGCTGCGCGCCGACAAGATCAGGGACTTGTAAGAAAAGCACAGCTTGTTGCTGCGGTGCTTTTTTGGAGCACCGCATTCATTCGATTAGTTGATTTGACCGCGTATGTTTAGCAGCGCCTACAACCCCAACACATCCACCATGTCATACTGACCCGGCGCCTTGCCCTGCCCCCACAGGGCCGCCTTCAGCGCGCCGCGGGCAAAGATGGCGCGGTCCGTGGCCAGATGGCGCAGGACGATGCGTTCTCCGGGGGCGGCGAACAGAACATCATGTTCCCCCACGATGTCGCCGCCGCGAATAGCGTGAAAGCCGATATCTCCGCGCTTGCGCGCGCCGGTGATGCCGTCCCGGCCCCGGTCGGACACATCCGACAACTCGACGCCGCGCCCTTCGGCTGCGGCCTCACCCAGCATCAGCGCCGTGCCCGAAGGTGCATCGACCTTGTGATGGTGGTGACCTTCGATGATCTCGATATCGAAATCCTCATCCAATGCGGCCGCGACCTTTTTGGTCAATTGCACCAGAAGGTTGACGCCAAGGCTCATGTTTCCGGCCCGAACGATCACCGCATGGCGCGACGCGGGTTCCAAAGCTGCGATCTGTTCGTCGGACATGCCGGTGGTGCCGATCACATGCACACAGCGCGCCTGCGCGGCCAGCGCGGCAAATTCCAGAGTCGCTTCGGGCGCGGTAAAGTCGATTACGGCCTGCGCCTGTGCAAACGCCTCCAACGGGTCGTCGGTCACGGTCACGCCCAGCGCGGGGCCGCCCATCGCTTTGCCCACGTCCTGACCGATCCAGTCATGGCCTTTCCGCTCGACCACACCCACCAGGCGCGCCTGATCGCTGTCGGTGACGGTCTTGATCAGCATCTGCCCCATACGGCCCGAAGCCCCTGTAATGACGATCCCCGGAATATGGGTCATAGCGCTGGTCCTTTTTGTTCAGGTCGGCAATGTCGGCTCAAAGCCTCCTACCCCGTTCGCGCCCGCTTGGCAAAGCCCTGCTTTCAGCTTAGATCGAAGACATGGCAAAGAATAAATTCCACGATGGCCCCGGCCCGTCCCAACGGCAACTGCGTGTCGGCGAACTGATCCGTCGCACTCTGTCCGAAGTTCTGGCGCGCGGAGATGTCCATGACCCCGACCTGAACCGCTTGTCGATCACCGTAGGCGAGGTGCGCACCTCGCCCGATCTGAAGATCGCCACCGCCTATGTGCTGCCCCTTGGCGGCCGAGGGCAGGAGGACGTAATCGAGCTGCTGGCCCGCAACAAGGGTGAGCTGCGGCGTATGGTCGGCAAGAAAGTCGGCCTGAAATTCGCGCCCGATCTGCGCTTTCGGCTGGATGACACGTTTGACCGTCTGGACGACACCCGCCGTATGTTCGAACAGGACGCGGTGCGCCGCGATCTGGACGAGTGATCCGCACGTTTGTCACATTGGCGACGCTTCTCTGGGCCGCGCAGGCAGGCGCGGTCACTTGTGAAAAGCTGACCCATGAGGACAAACGTTATACGGTTTGCAACGTTGATGCCGCCAACGAAGACCTGCGGCTGTTTCTGAACGGCGAAGACGGTCAGGTATTGGGGCATTTTTCGGCGGTCAACGAAGTGCTGGCCCCGGAAGGCAAACGGCTGGCTTTTGCAATGAACGCGGGCATGTATCACGACGACCGTTCACCCGTTGGCCACTATGTCGAGGACGGGCAGGAACAGATGCGTGTGATCGCCAACCCCGGCCCCGGCAATTTCGGGTTGCTGCCCAATGGCGTGTTCTGCATCCGCAAGGGTCGGGCGGATGTGTTTGAAACGCTTGATTACGTGGATCAGGCCCCCACCTGCCGCTTTGCTACCCAATCCGGTCCAATGCTGGTGATCGACGGAGAACTGCACCCGCGCTTCCTGCCCGATTCGACCTCGCTTTATGTTCGCAATGGGGTCGGCACCAGTTCCGACGGTACGCGAGCGGTGTTTGCGATCTCGGAAGATTATGTCACCTTCCACGAATTCGGGCGTCTGTTCCGCGATGTGCTTGGCACACCAAACGCGCTGTTTTTCGACGGCAATATCTCGCGGATGTATGAGCGGGCCAGCAACCGCTCGGATCTGGGATTCTCGCTGGGGCCGATTGTCGGCGTAGTCGAAGAAAAGCCCGCAAATTGACAGCGGCAGAGTGATCCGTTAACTCGCGCGCCTTAGCAAGATTCAAGGTGCATGATGGGACGTAAACGCAAGGGTCGCGACATTTCCGGCTGGCTGGTGGTGGACAAGCCCGCGGGCATGACCTCGACCGCCGTGGTCAACAAGGTGCGTTGGGCGATGGATGCCAAAAAGGCGGGCCATGCGGGCACGCTGGATCCCGAGGCGACCGGCGTTCTGGCAATTGCCTTGGGTGAGGCAACCAAGACCGTTCCCTATATCACCGATGCGTTGAAAGCCTATACCTTCACTGTGCGCCTGGGGCAGGCCACCAACACGGACGATGCCGAGGGCGAAGTGATCGCGCAAAGCGATACGCGCCCCTCGGATGACGATATCAAGCAGGCGCTGACCCGGTTTCTGGGTGACATCATGCAGGTGCCGCCCAAATTCTCGGCGGTGAAGATCGACGGCCAGCGCGCCTATAAACTGGCCCGCGATGGTGAGGACGTGGAGCTGACCGCCCGCCCCCTCTGGGTCGAGGAACTGATCCTTGTCGACCGCCCCGACGAAGACCATGTGGTGCTGGAGATGACCTGCGGCAAAGGCGGCTATGTGCGCTCGATTGCCCGCGATC
The DNA here is from genome assembly GCF_059612645.1 of Ruegeria sp. YKSF131. Classification (NCBI taxonomy): domain Bacteria; kingdom Pseudomonadati; phylum Pseudomonadota; class Alphaproteobacteria; order Rhodobacterales; family Roseobacteraceae; genus Ruegeria; species Ruegeria sp. YKSF131. The sequence continues at coordinate 33,209 of NZ_JBXWQZ010000015.1, forward strand.
TGGGCGAGGCGCTGGGTTGTCACGCCCACGTCAAGGAACTGCGCCGCATCTGGTCCGGCCCCTTCGAGGCCGAGGACGGGTTAAGCATCGAGCAGATTGACGAAATGGCGAAAACAACCGCGCTGGACGAATATCTGCACCCACTGGAAACCGGCCTGTCCGACCTGCCCGAGCTGAAATGCACCGCCGAGGGGGCAACCCGTCTGCGCAATGGCAATCCGGGCATGGTGCTGGCCTCAGACATTGAATACGGCGACGAGGCCTGGGCATCGTTCGACGGCAAGGCCGTGGCCGTGGGCATCTATAAATCCGGTGAATTGCACCCTAGCCGGGTGTTCGTCGACTGAGAGCCGTGTTAGGCGAAGGGCATGATCACCCGTTCCCACACCAAGGGCGACGCGCCCTCGACCGCCATCTATTCCGATTGCGAGAAATACCGCTATAGCCTGACCCGCATCTGGGACCCTGAAGGGCGCAAGGCGCTGTTTGTGATGCTGAACCCGTCAACCGCGACCGAGGTGCAGAACGACCCGACGGTGGAACGCTGTGAACGGCGCGCACGCGCGCTTGGGTTCGGCGCGTTTCAGGTCACGAACATCTTTGCCTGGCGCGATACCGACCCGCGCAAGATGCGGGCTGCCGCCGATCCGGTCGGGCCCGGGAACGACGCGGCCATTCTTGACGGTGTGCGATGGGCCGATCAGGTCATCGCGGCCTGGGGTACGCACGGCGCGCATCTGGGACGCGGCCCTGCGGTGGAAACCCTGTTGCGAGGCACCGGCCAATCGCTGTTCCATCTGGGCCTGACCAAAGACGGTCATCCCAAACATCCGCTTTATATCGCATACACGCGTCAGCCTGAGGTCTGGTGACAAAGGATTAACCATTTCAAAGGTTTACCTTTGACCTGGTGACGGGCGACATGGGATATTCCACCCTCGGAGCATCATGCTTTCGGAGGGGTTCAATGTTTCTGGCCGGATTGCTTGGACTGGCCGCCATCGGCGGCGCTGCTTACGCGATGAGCGATTTTCTGATCGAAGAGGACGACACGCCGGATGAAAACCCGGAAGGTGAGCCATCGGCTGAGGTTGATACCGGTGAGTTTCTGGTCATCGGTGAAGGTGTCGAAGACCCGGAAAACGCTGACACCGAACCTTCGCCGGACAATGGCGAGGCACCCTCCACCGGGACTGTGATCTCGGAATTTGAAGGCGATCTCGTGATTGCCGGTGGCGATGGCTCGGACGTGATTACCGGGCAGGACGGTGTCGATCAGATCAACGGCTATGGCGGGGACGACACGATAAACGGTGCCAAGGGCAACGACGTTCTGCACGGGGGCGACGGCGCGGATGAGATATCGGGCGGTCAGGGAAATGACATCCTGCACGGTGAGGCGGATGACGACCTTTTGTTTGGTGATGACGGGGATGACGCCCTTTACGGTCACTTTGGTGACGACACTCTGGATGGCGGTGCGGGTGAGGACGAACTGTTTGGCGGTCAGGGCGACGACAGCCTGGACGGCGGCGCCGGGGATGATGCGTTGCAGGGCGGGTTCGGGGATGATGTTCTGAACGGTGGCGACGGTGAGGATACCGTCTTTGGCGGGGACGGAGACGACTTTGTTTTCGGGATCGAAGAGGGTGCCGCCGAAAGGGATTTCCTGAACGGCGGTTCGGGTGACGATACCATTCTGGCAGGCGGCAAAGACGTGGTTACGGGCGGTGACGGAGCTGATGACATCGTGCTGAACCCAGGCGACGATCAGGTGACCGTGATGGGTTTTCAACCCGGCGAAGACAAGCTGCTGGTGACGTGGGAGGATGAGACCGACCCGGCAATCGAGGTTGAGGTCGACGCCGAAAACGCCAACCTGACAAGGGTTTTCATCGATGGCCAGGAAGTTGCGCAGGTATTTGGTGCCGAAGGGATGACAGTGGCCGACATTCAGCTGATCACCGAAGCCCAGTTGGCGCAATACGGTCAGATGATTTGAGCCCACAGAAACCCTTTGCCATTTGGGTCAAATGCGCTTATACGCGCCCATCCGCAACGGAATCGGTGCGGTCTTCTCCATGGGCCTGTGCTGGACGACATCCCGGCCTGCGCCATCAACTCTAACCTTAAAAGGAGACCCCGATGTCGATCACTGCCGCTGAAAAAACACGCGTCATGCAAGAATTCGCAACCAAAGAAGGCGACACCGGTTCGCCTGAAGTTCAGGTTGCTATCCTGACCTCGCGCATCAACACCCTGACCGAGCACTTCAAGACCCACAAGAAAGACAACCACGGTCGTCGTGGTCTGCTGAAAATGGTTGCTCAGCGCCGTAAGCTGCTGGACTACCTGAAGGGCAAGGAAGAGGCGCGCTACCAGGACCTGATCAAAAAGCTGGGCATCCGCCGCTAAACGTAATTGTTACGTTTTGTACCGGTTCTGAACCCCGGTTTGTAAGATTTGTACGCCCGCCCAATTGGCGGGCGTTTTCTTATGTGGACGAATGTCAAGTATTCCAACCGACCAAAGCTGCAGTGGTAAACTCAATCTTGGTTGGCAAGGTGAGCCCAATCTGGACATTGACGAACGGCCATGCGCATCGTGAGGCATGTCGCTCACGGAAGACCTAAACCAAATTTTAGAAACTGTCTTGCCGACCGATCCCAGCTTTCAGCAGATCGAATATGCGGTGATAGACAATTGCATTAGTGAAACCCGGCGATACGCCTTGGAAGGCTCCACCGAAGCCTTCTTGATGTCCGCGATGCGTCTACTGGCACTTCCCGACAATGGGCACACACGGCTGATCCCGAACGATGCGATCAAAGTGCTTCCGCTGAGGTTCGTGAGCGTAGGGCGTTCTGTGCAACTCGTCGGCGCGTTTCCAGAGATAACTGCACCACGAGGAGAACTGATTGCGGTTAACGGCGCAGCTTTGAGCCAGATTGAAGCAAAGGCGGAGCAGTTTCTTGCGGGAACGTGCCAAAGGAAGCGAGTCATCGGACCGATTCTTTTGGCTTGGCCGTACGCCTTGGCACGTTTGGGTTTTTCGTCAAACGGTGGAACGACCGAGTATCGTGTGCAGGACGAGAATGGGCAGATAACCAATCTGAAAGTGGCAAATGGAAACACTGTTCCTGGATCGATGCTCTACCCGAGAAATGAGCAAGGCAAAGATGATCCAACCTGGGTGCCTGAGACTTTTGCGGAAATAAAGGACTGGCAAGATCTTGGGCTATCAATAGCGTTGCCGAGCTTTTTTGCTCCGAACGAAACAACGCTGCACAAAGCCGTCTCAGCCGCGGTGGAACGCGTGCGCGCCCGTCCGAACGGAACGCTTTTGATTGACGTTCGCGGAAACACCGGCGGCGATTTTCTTCTGACTATGCCTTTGATAGACGCGATCTCGCAAATCGCAAGCAAGCAGGTTGTTGTGCTTGTTGATAAATTCACGTTTTCCGCGGCGATAGTGTTTGTGGCCATCCTCAAACATCGTTTGGGAAACAGGCTCAAACTCATCGGGGAAGAAATGGGTGACGGGTTGATGTTCTTTGCCGAGGGCGGGTTGCTCGATTTGCCGACCAGCGGGGCGGTTGTTCGATACTCATCAGCCTTTCACGATTGGAAGAATGGAAGGACTGACAAAACCACTCCGCCCGAAATCGCGCGGAAGATCGTTCCCGTAGGGGCACTGAATTTGGATTTGGAATGGGTCGCAAGTCGTGCAGATGAGGATGCGGACGGCGCCTTCTATCAACGAGTTCTCAGAAGCATGAGCACTTAGGCAAACAGCCGCGACGGCACCGCGGTGCCCATCCGCGACGCCGCTCGGTATGGCTTTTGATGTCTCTGGTCAGATTGCCTGCCACTTTTTGTAGGTATCGACCGCCAAGGCGGTGTCGATCACGAACATCGCAACCGCGGTTACCATCGCCAGCATCGACAGCCAGAACGACCCGCTTGCCGAGGCGACGGCCAGGGTCATGCCGCCGACGCAGGTGGCAATCGCAGCGGCTTTTTCAAGGCCGCTCATGTCGGTCAGAACGATGCCCGCAAGTTTGGTGAACCCGACGGACGCCTTGGCGACGCCCAGCATTGCCTTCATCATGGCCAGATCGCTGCCCGCCGTTCCGGCCTTGGCGATTGCACCGGCGTGGCGGCTGATCGGGCCGCTGCATTTGACAGCAATCCCGGCCCCGGCCCGCGTGACTGTCTTGGTTCCGAGCGCCTGATAAACCCCCAGCGCGGCCATGGCCATCGTGATGATATCTGCAAACGCCTTGGCGGCGGCCCCGATAAAGGTGTTCAGCGCAGCTTTCTTGCGCTTTTTCCTGCTGGTGCCCAGCGGAGCCCCCAAAAGCGGCGTGTCCCCCTGCATCAGGATCAGGCTGTCCGCAGTTTCATGCACCGAGAACGGCGCGGCATCGACGGGAACCGTGGCGGCTTCGGCCTCGGGTATCGGGTCGGGAGACAGGAACCGCGCCTTGATCTGCGCCTGCTGGTCGGCCGGTAGCGCGCGGATATCGGCCCCTTCGTCTGAGGCATAAAGCTCTTCCCATGCGCTTTCCATGATCGCGGCCACGTCCGCCGCGCTTGGTTCGGCGGCGGGGGCTGTCATCAGCGGCATCTTGGGGCCTGCATCAAGGTCGATGTCCTCCACCGCGTCCTCGGGGAGCTTGTCGAGCATCTCGATGAATGACTCGTCGAACACATCAGGGTTGAATGAAATGCCAGAGGCGGAATGGAGCTTCATGGGTAAACCTACTTTCTTTAACTTTGACACAATAAACCTGCACAATAGACGAGTTTTGAATTCTCTCTGTGGTGAACATCACACTTGAACAGCCAGTCGCCCCCCCGGACGCCGCCAGCCGGGGCGCGCGCGGCGTTTCGTGGCAGCAGCAGGACGCGTGTCTGTAGATCAGCCGTTATTCGGGAAGACCGGCCTTTTTCCACCCTTCGCGCCAGCTTTCGGAACAGGCCGGAACGGTAAAGATCGGCAGCCTGGTCTGATCCGAGGAAGCGGTGATATCCGGGCGCAGCGCTTTCAGGTCGCTTATCGCCGCCTGCGCCGCTGCGGCATCGGACATCTGACCCAAGGCGGCAATAAGCATCAGGTGGCTCATGACAAATCCTGACCGAACGGCCAGAGCGTCACGCGCTGCGGCGGCGGCCTCGTCATACCGGCGCAGCTGAAACAGCGCACTTGCCCGGGCGATATGTGCCGCATGACGCATCGGGTCTTTCGGGCTGAGTTCAATGGCATGTGTTGCGTGGTCCAATGCCTCATCCGGTCGGTTCAACATGCACAGGTTGATGGAGGCGAGCATGTGGACGCTTGCAGCATTGGGGTTTTCGGCCAGCGCCTGTTTGAACGCCGCACGCGCACGCGGCAGGTCGCGGGCCAGCATCGAGATTGAATGCGCCGCATAAGCCATGGCAATGCCGTCGGAGCGGTCGCTCATGAGAACGCGTTCAGCCGCGCTGATGGCGGCCTTGGGCCCTTCGCCGATGGGATCAAGCCCCTGCACAAGCCGCTGAATATGCAGCCAGGCCAGCAGCCCTGCGGCAGCGGCGTAATCCGGGTCGCGGTCCAGCGCCAGCGTTGTCAGCCGGATGGCTTCGCGATTGGCGTCATCTGTCAGCAGATGAAAATGCGACAGCGCCTGAAGGTAGAGTTCATAGGCTTCGAGGTTTTCGGTCGGCTTGGCGCGGGACCGGTTCGTTTCGGCGTGGCGCAGCGATGGCTCGATCGCTGTGACGACCTCTTGCGTGACCTTGTCCTGAAGGTCGAAGATATCGTCCAGCACCCCGTCAAAGCGATCGGCCCACAGGTGGCTGCCATTTTCCGCATCAATCAACTGCCCGGTGATCCGGACACGCTGTCCGGCGCGTCGGACGGACCCTTCCAGCACATACCGAACCCCGAGCGTCAGGCCGACCTGTCGGATATCCGTCGTTTTTCCCTTGAAAATGAAGGACGAGTTGCGGGCCACGACCATCAGCCAGCGAAAGCGCGACAGTTCCGTGATGATGTCTTCGGTTATGCCGTCGGCAAAGAACTCTTGCTCGGGGTCGCCGGACATGTTGTCGAAGGGCAGAACGGCGATCCCCGGACGAGTGTCGGCGGGTGTAGCAAGATGGGCGGTTGAACCCTTTGGCCAGCACCAGACACCAACGCGGCGCGTGATGTTCTTCAGCTCGGCCTGCCCGCCGCCGTCGAACAGGGCCGCATCGCCCCGGTCAAGGCTGTGATGCGCCGTGTCCGAGATCAGGATCTGGTCGGGTTTGGCCAATGCTTCGAGCCGGGCAGCGACATTGATGCCATCACCGAAAATGTCTTCGCCTTCCGTGATGACCTCACCCGTGTGAATACCGATGCGCAGCCGCAGCCCTTCGGGCTTGTCGCAGGATTGCAGGGCAATCGCAAAATCCGACGCGTCGGACGTTGACCGGAATTCGGCGATCCAGCCATCCCCCATGCTTTTGATCAATGTGCCGTTGTGGGTTTCCAGCAGGGCAGTGAGCGTGTCGTCACGGAACGATTTCAGTGCTGCAAGTGTACCCTGCCGGTCCTGATCCATAAGCGCCGAGTACCCGACAACGTCAGCCGCCAGCACTGTCGTAAGCCGTCTTTTCATTCGCACCCCCAATGAAAGTGAGGTTAGCGCAGTGATCCGGTTCTGTCAGGCCATTTCCCGGACGGGGCAATGGCACGCATCGCACCATCATGCGGCCCCTGTGCCTTGTATCGCGCTGCGAGGGGTCAGGGCCTGCCTCAGCATGATCCGGCCAGCTTTTTCGGTTTCGCTTTCCTTCCAACGCATTCTCATGTATGCGCGCGGTATCTGAGACGTTGTGCCCTGACCCCGGCACTCGAACGGAAGATAAATGGGGTCGGCGGCAATGGGGCCGCCATGCAAAACCGGAGACCCGCAGGGGCGGGAGTGCTCCGTTCTAGGATACGCATATGTTTGATGTAACGAAGAAATCGATGCAGTGGGGCGAGGAGACGCTGACACTGGAAACCGGCAAGGTTGCCCGTCAGGCCGACGGCACCGTGATTGCCACGCTGGGCGAAACCAGCGTCATGGCCAACGTGACCTTTGCCAAGAGCCAAAAACCCGGTCAGGACTTTTTCCCGCTGACCGTACATTACCAAGAGAAATATTATGCCGCCGGTAAGGTTCCGGGTGGCTTCTTCAAGCGCGAGGCGCGCCCGACCGAGAAAGAGACGCTGACCGCGCGTCTGATCGACCGTCCGATCCGCCCGCTGTTCGTTGACGGTTTCAAAAACGAAGTTCTGGTGATGTGCACCGTGCTGAGCCACGATCTGGTCAATGATCCCGACATCGTTGCGATGATCGCCGCGTCGGCTGCGCTGACCATTTCCGGCGCGCCGTTCATGGGCCCGATCGCCGGTGCCCGCGTTGGTTTCGTGGATGGCGAATACGTCCTGAACCCGACCGTGGACGACATGCAGGACCTGCGCCTGAACCCTGAACAGCGTCTGGATCTGGTTGTTGCCGGTACCAAAGACGCCGTGATGATGGTTGAATCGGAAGCCTATGAGCTGTCCGAGGCCGAAATGCTGGGTGCGGTGAACTTTGCGCATGAGCAGATCCAGCCGGTCATCGACCTGATCATTTCGCTGGCCGAAGACGCCGCGAAAGAGCCGTTCGAATTCGTCGCACCCGATTACTCGGAGCTTTACGCCGCCGTGTCGGCTGCCGGTGAAGAGCAGATGCGCGCCGCGTTCGCGATCACCGACAAGCAGGAGCGCACCGCCGCTGTTGCCGCTGCCCGTGAAACGATCAAGGAAGCGCTGACCGAGGAACAGCTGGAAGACGCCAACCTTGGTTCGGCGATGAAAAAGCTGGAAGCCGGCATTCTGCGCGGTGACGTCGTCAAGGGCGGCAAGCGCATCGACGGTCGTTCGACCACCGATGTTCGCGCCATCGAAGCCGAAACCTCGTTGCTGCCGCGCACACACGGCTCTGCCCTGTTCACCCGCGGTGAAACCCAGGCGCTGGCCGTGACCACGCTGGGCACCGGCGACGATGAGCAGTTCATCGACGCGCTGCACGGCAACTTCAAATCGAACTTCCTGCTGCATTACAACTTCCCCCCCTATTCGGTTGGTGAAGTGGGCCGCGTGGGTTCGCCCGGCCGCCGCGAGATCGGTCACGGCAAGCTGGCATGGCGCGCACTTCAGGCGGTTCTGCCTGCGCCAACCGACTTCCCCTATACCATCCGCGTGGTGTCCGAGATCACCGAATCCAACGGCTCCAGCTCGATGGCGTCTGTCTGCGGCGGGTCGTTGTCGATGATGGATGCGGGTGTTCCGCTGAAAGCCCCGGTTGCCGGTGTGGCCATGGGCCTGATCCTGGAAGATGACGGGTCTTACGCGGTTCTGACCGACATTCTGGGTGACGAAGACCACCTGGGCGATATGGACTTCAAGGTTGCTGGTACTGCAAACGGCATCACCTCGCTTCAGATGGACATCAAGGTCGCGGGCATCACGCCTCAGATCATGGAAACCGCCCTGGCACAGGCCAAGGACGGCCGGATGCACATCCTGGGCGAGATGGGCAAAGCCCTGTCCGAGACCAACGAGTTCTCGGTCCACGCACCGCGCATCGAGACCATGAACATCCCGACCGACAAGATCCGTGAAGTGATCGGTTCGGGCGGCAAGGTCATCCGCGAGATCGTCGAGGTTTCGGGTGCCAAGGTCGACATCAACGACGATGGCGTCATCAAGATCGCATCGCCCGATGGGGAATCGATCAAGAAGGCCTATGACATGATCTGGTCGATCGTGGCCGAGCCGGAAGAAGGTCAGGTCTATACCGGCAAGGTGGTCAAGATCGTCGATTTCGGTGCCTTCGTGAACTTCTTTGGCAAGCGCGACGGTCTGGTCCACGTGTCCCAGATCGAAAACCGCCGCCTGAACCATCCGTCGGATGTTCTGAAGGAAGGTCAGGAAGTGAAGGTCAAGCTGCTGGGCTTTGACGATCGCGGCAAGGTTCGCCTGTCGATGAAAGTGGTCGATCAGGAAACCGGCGAAGAGATCGTTCCCGAGAAGAAAGAAAAGAAAGAGGAAAGCGCAGAATAATCTGCCAACCCTCAGATTGAATGCGAAAGGCCCCGGTTTCGACCGGGGCTTTTTTGTCCGCGCGGTCAGGAGTGTCGGGCGTCCCGTGGCTTGGTAAATCAATTGTTAACACTTCATGCGTGTATTTACTCAACCATAAGGATGATCATGTTGCATTCAGGGATGTTTTTCGACCGTGGCCTCGATAACCGTTTTCGAAATCAGCGCAGACCCCTACAGCAATAAAAGCGTCGATATTACTGCCGCTTATTCCGTTGATATCACCGACAATGACGCCCTGTTGCAGGATCCTGACCCTGACAGCGCGCAGCTTGATCTGTCGGCCCTGCCCGGTTTTTCCGGGACAAGCCAGAATTTCAGCACCTTCGAAAGCTATTCGGGAACGGTGAACGGGGCGCCTGTCACCTTCATTCTGGTTCAGTTCTCGAACCCGCGCTACATCATCGTCACCTCGGGTCAGGCACAGTTGAACGATACCATCACGGGGACCAGCTTTGGCGGGACGGCAGCGCCAACCACCTATCAGACCTTGCCGTCTTTCGTGTGTTTCACCGCCGGGTCCCTGATCCGGACGCCCGTCGGGCTGCGCCGGGTCGAGACGCTGAACCCCGGCGACCCGGTTGTCACCGCCAAGGGCCATACCCGCCCGGTGCGCTGGATCGGCAGGCGTCGCTTGTCAGCGCAGGAGTTGCAGCAGGACCCTCATCTCTGCCCGGTACGGATCATGGCGGGGTGTTTCGGGACAAACAGCCCAAGCCGTGATCTGGTCGTCTCGCCACAACACCGGATCGCCGTCACCTCGGCGATGATGGAACTGATGCATTGCGAGACCGCGATGCTGGCCCCGGCCAAGGGGCTGATCAATGGGCGGACAATTGTTCAGGAGCTGCCCGCGCAAGGGGTCGAATACGTCCATATCCTCTTTGACCGGCATGAGCTGGTGAACGTCGAAGGCATCTGGTCCGAATCCTTCTATCCCGGTGACACGACATTGGGCGCGATGGCACCGGCCACAAGGCGCGAGCTGTTTACCCTGTTCCCGGATCTGGCCTGCGGTGCCGGTGGCTATGGATCAACCGCGTTGCCGGTGCTGAAACCCTTTGAGGTTCGGGTGCTGAAGGCGGATCTGACGCTGCCCTGCTGGACTCCTGTCCCGAACACATCTGCACACGCCGCCTGACAGGGGTGCCGATCAGTGGGCAACCCCGCCGGGCCCGTGTTTCAGTAGATGCCACTGGCCATAGCTGTCCTTCAGGTCCAGCTTGATCGCGGCATCAGAGCGGGTCGAGGCGCTGCCGATCTCGGCAATGGAAAACTCGATTCCGCCGGGGATATCGATGCGCACCCGATGCGCGCCGCCGCCATGTGGGGCCTGGATCGGCTGTCCGGTGGATTTCAGGACATCACCAACGGAAACGCTGGCCGTGCGTTCTTCGAGGTCCATCTCGAATTCGATCGGCAGGTAGAGCGTGTCATGGACCGTCTCGCACATTGCCCTGAACACGTACCAATGCGTCGCCATTTCTTCGGTTTCTTCGCCGTGAAAGACCTTTTCCAGCGCGTCGCGCTGTGCCGGGGTTGCTGCGGGATCGACGATCACCTGCATCTCGCCGCCGCCTTCAAAGATCGGCCCCGGCCAGGCATAGATCAGCGCGGCCTTGGTCCCGCTGAGGTCGGTGTCGCCGAAATGCCCTTTGGTCACCTCAAGCACTTCGAACCCCCGGCAATCGCCATGGGTCGGCAACTCTTCGAACTGGCAGGGGCAGGCATAGCCGCAATTGCAGTTCCCGAAACTCTCTCCTTCAACATACCAATCTGTAAAAGCCATGGTCTTCTCCCGCTAAGTACAGTCCGACAGCCCGAGGTGATTGGTCTTATGCCTGAGTTTTGCCCCGGAACATCTTATCACAAATTGCCCCGAACCAGAACCTGAGGGCCGTGAGACGGCAGATGAACGGGCCTGCCCAGCCCCGGATCTATTCATTCACGCGCGTCCAAAACCCTGTGAAACGAAGTGATAACCCCGCGCCTTTCCTTTCCGCCAAGCCCGCCCACATCGAAGCCAAGCAGAGTTTGGAGCAACGGAGACAATCATGATCAAGCACGTTTTACTTACCTCAACGGCCCTCGCCGTCAGCGCGACGGCGCTTGCCGCGCAGAGCCTGGGCGACGGCACCTATATTCAGGGCTTTGTCGGATACAGCCAGCTGCAGGACAGCGATTTCGCGGGCACGATCGGCGGCGCGCCGCAATCGGTCGACACGGAGTTCGACGCGGGGTTCGGTCTGGGCGTGGCCATCGGCAAGGAGATCCCGCAATGGTCCAATGACAGGTTCGGCACGCGGATTGAGCTGGAGCTGTCTTACCGCGACAGCGACGTGGATGGTGTGAACTTCTCGGGCAACGGGCCGGGGGCCGAGGGCAATATCTCGGGCGATGTCACGCAGACCTCATTGTTTGCCAATGTGTTGTTTGATTTCAAACAGGCGGGTGCGCTGACGCCCTATGCCGGGTTTGGTCTGGGGGCCACCTATTCGGATCTGGATTTTGCCTATGGGCCGGGTGTGGTACTGGATGACAGCGACACCACCTTTGCCGCGCAGCTGATCGCCGGTGTGGCTTACGAGATCAACCCGTCAACCGCCTTTACCGTCGACGCCCGCTATGCCCGCGCCTTTGACGTCTCGTCGCGGCGACTGGCCCCGAACGGCGCGTTGACCGGCATTGTCGAAGACGATCTGGATACGTTCAGTGTCAATTTCGGGCTTCGGTACAAGTTCTGAGGTCTAGGGGCAGGTTTCTCTCAGGTCATCCTGCCCCTGCCTGCTTCATCTGGCCCCAAATATCCTCGGGGGGAATCGTGCCGGCAGGCGCGATGGGGGGGCAGACAGCCCCCCTGACCCGGGAACCGCCTCAGGACGGCGCTTTGGTCTTGCGCAGATAGGGGAAGATCGTCTCGAACGCGCCGAATTTGGCCTTGGCGTCTTCGTTCGACACAGACGGTGGGATGATCACGTCTTCACCCGGCACCCAGTTGGCGGGCGTTGCGACACCTTTCGACGACATCTGCAACCCATCCAGCGCGCGCAGAATTTCCGCAAAGTTGCGACCCACGGTCATCGGATAGGTCATCGACAGTTTCAGCTGCTTGTCCGGGCCGATAATAAAGACCGACCGCACGGTGGCGCTGTCAGCCGGGGTGCGGCCATCGGGCAGGTAAGCTTCGGCAGGCAGCATGTCGAAGGCTTTCGACACGGCCAGACCGTCATCAGCGATGATCGGGAAACTGGGATTGGCCTTGCCGTATTCCTCGATGTCCTTCTTCCATTTCTTGTGGTCTTCAACACCGTCAACCGACACGCCGATCACCTTGGTGTTGCGCGCGGCCCATTCGTCGTTCAGCTGCGCGACGGCCGAGAATTCGGTGGTGCAGACAGGCGTGAAATCCTTGGGGTGCGAGAACAGAATGGCCCAGCTGTCGCCAATCCAGTCGTGAAACTGAATGGTGCCCTGATCTGTTTCTGCGGTGAAGTTCGGGACCGTATCGTTGATGCGCAAACCCATGGCTACTTCCTTTCCTGTTGAAAATCCGAGTCGATTGCCTGAAACCTAATCACTTTGTGCGAAGGTTAAACCTTTCATCGTGGTCGCGGCCAAGGAATTTGCCGGTTTCACTGGAAAAATAATTTGATCAAATTATCTATTGCCCCCTCTTCGCTTGGGTGACAGAGTGTCGGCGAACAGCCGGATTCTAGCTGAACCGACAGGAGGGCTCAGGATGATCGAGAAACGGAATTTCTATATTAATGGTCAATGGGTCGCGCCGTCGCAACCCAATGATTTCGAGGTCATCAACCCCTCGACCGAGGAGCCGTGCGCGGTGATCTCGCTGGGTGGTCAGGCCGACACGGATGCGGCGGTTGCCGCCGCCAAGGCCGCCCTGCCGGGCTGGATGGCAACGCCGGTGGAGACCCGCATCGCACTGGTCGAGAAGCTGATCGACATCTACCAGACCCACGCGGAAGATCTGGCGCAGGCCATGTCGCTGGAAATGGGTGCGCCGATTGACATGTCGCGCAGCCAGCAGGTTGGTGCAGGCACATGGCATTTACAGAACTTCATCCGCGCGGCCAAGGCGTTTCAGTTTGAACGCCCTCTGGGGGATCACGCCCCGAATGATCGGATCATCTATGAGGCGGTTGGCGTGGCCGCATTGATCACGCCCTGGAACTGGCCGATGAACCAGGTCACGCTCAAGGTCGGTGCGGCGGCGATTGCGGGCTGCACGATGGTTCTGAAACCATCCGAGCAAAGCCCGCTGAATGCGATGATCTTTGCCGAGATGATGGACGAGGCAGGGTTCCCGCCCGGTGTATTCAATCTGGTGAACGGCGATGGCCCGGGCGTTGGCTCGCAGCTGTCGGGTCATCCCGACGTGGATATGGTCAGCTTTACCGGCTCGACCCGTGCGGGTACGGCAATTTCGAAGAACGCGGCGGAAACGCTCAAGAAAGTGCATCTGGAGCTGGGCGGCAAAGGCGCCAATGTGGTCTTTGCCGATGCCGATGAAAAGGCTGTCAAACGCGGCGTCCTGCATATGATGAACAACACCGGCCAGAGCTGTAATGCCCCCAGCCGGATGCTGGTGCAGCGCCCGATCTATGATCAGGCCGTTGAGATCGCCGCCGAGGTCGCCAGCAAGGTCACGGTGGGCAATGCCGCAGACGAGGGCCGCCATATCGGACCCGTCGTGAATGAGGTTCAATGGACCAAGATTCAGGACCTGATCCAGAAAGGTATCGACGAAGGGGCGCGGCTGGTCGCGGGCGGCACCGGACGCCCTGAGGGGCTGAACAAGGGCTATTATGTCCGCCCCACGGTCTTTGCCGATGCCAACAACCAGATGACCATCGCGCGCGAGGAAATCTTTGGCCCCGTCCTGACCATGATCCCGTTCGACACCGAGGAAGAGGCCATCGAGATAGCCAATGACACCCCTTATGGCCTGACCAATTATGTGCAGACGCAGGACAAGGCGCGCGCCAACCGCATGGCGCGGGTTCTGCGGTCGGGCATGGTCGAGATGAACGGCCAGTCGCGCAGCGCGGGCTCTCCGTTTGGTGGGATGAAGCAATCCGGCAACGGGCGCGAAGGTGGCGTTTGGGGGCTGGAAGACTTTCTGGAAGTCAAATCCGTCGGCGGCTGGGCGGCTGAATAATACACCCAGCGCAATGCAAGATGAGAGGGCGAGGCAACGCGGTTGCCTCGCCCGTGTTATGTCAGACAGGCCGCACCACTAGCTGGGGTTCCCCGTCGGACGTATGGCGACGGGAACGACCGTCCCAGCCAATCTCTCCTGTCACGCGCTGGCGATAGGCCGAGAAACTGTCGAACCGGACTACATCGACAGGCGTGTCGAACTGTAGGGTCACCCGGCGGTGTGCACCGTCCCCCAGCATGGTCAGACCACGAATTTCCGCCGTGAAGGGCTGGCCCAGGTATCGACCTTCGACCCGGTCGCCCACGCGCAAGCGCATCCGGTTGCCCGCCATCGCGTGCAATGTGTTCCAGTCGCGCACCCCATGTTGATGAGCCACCAGTTCCAGGGCCTGACCGTGCGACAGCTGAACGCCGGTGTCGTGTAGTTTCCGTCGCAGGCGTTTGGCCTGCTCTTTCAGCTCCTCCAGCGGAGCGATGTCTTGTGACAGTGTCATGTTTTGCCTCGTTTCCTTGAACGGGCGCGAGTTTAGGACGGGGTTCGCATTACCATCCGCGCGCCGGGAAAGGGCAACAGATGTTTGTTCAACCGGGTTTCACCAAAGCCTATGGCCGCGAACGGCAGGGGACCCGAACCTGCGTTGCTTTTTGGCAGCGGTCGGGCCTTCTGTCAATCAGGCGTCGGCCTGCGCCGCCTCATAGGCCAGCATGGCCCGTTTGACCGGCAGACCCCAGTGATAGCCGCCCAACCCCCCTGATTTGCGCAGGGCGCGGTGACACGGGATCAGCCAACTGACCGGGTTTCGCCCGACCGCCGTGCCCACGGCGCGCACGGCCTGCGGCGAACCCACGCGCTGCGCGATCTCGGAATAGGTCGTCACCTGCCCCGACGGGATGTGCATCAGTGCTTCCCATACCTTGATCTGCAAGGGCGAGCCGATCAGGTAGAGCGGCGTCGGCTCTAACCGGTCGCGGGCCGTGCCGAAAGCGCTGAGAACCCAGGGGCGCAGACGCATGGTATCTTCGACATAATCCGCGTTGGGCCAGCGCGAGACCATATCCTCCATCGCCGCCTTCTCTCCGGTTTCGGCCCCGAAGGCGATGCCGCAGATCCCCTTGTCGGTGCCCATGACCAGCGCGGGACCAAAGGGGCATTCAAACCAGCCCCAGTAGATCGTCAGACCCGTGCCCTTGCGGGCGTATTCGCCGGGGCTCATGGATTCCCATTTCAGGAACAGATCATGCAGGCGGCCACTGCCGGACAGGCCGACATTATGGGCGGTTTCAAGCGTGGTGAACCGTTCGCGCAGCAGCGCCTTTGCATGGCCCAGCGTAAGGTATTGCTGATACCGTTTTGGCGACACACCAGTCCAACGCGAGAACAGGCGCTGGAAATGCGCTGGGCTCATATCCATCTGGCGGGCCAACTCATCGAGGCTGAGGGTTTCACCGCCCTGATCAATCAGGTCGATTGCCCGGCGCATGACGTTATAGTGGTATCCGCTTTCGGGGGTCTGGACGTTCATGGTTGCACCTCATTGTCTGGCACAAACCATAGCGCGCGCGACACGCTGCCGCGACCCGGAACTTGCGCATTGGCTTTGGGCTTGTGTCGCGGCCCCTCGGGCGGCATTAAGGCCCGGATGGCAAAGCAACTCGACTATCATACGATCCGCGAGATCTTTACGCGCTTTCAGGAGGCCGACCCCGAACCCAAGGGTGAGCTTGAGCATGTGAATGTCTACACGCTGGTCGTGGCCGTGGCGCTGTCGGCGCAGGCAACCGATGCGGGGGTCAACAAGGCCACGCGCGAATTGTTCAAGATCGCCGATACGCCGCAAAAGATGCTGGATCTGGGCGAGGAGGGCCTGATCGAGCATATCAAGACCATCGGCCTGTTCCGCCAGAAAGCCAAGAACGTCATCAAGCTGAGCCGTATTCTGGTCGAAGACTATGGCGGTGAAGTCCCAAATTCCCGTGCAGCGCTGCAATCGCTGCCGGGTGTCGGGCGCAAGACCGCCAACGTTGTGCTGAACATGTGGTGGCGGCAGCCGGCGCAGGCTGTGGACACGCATATCTTTCGCGTCGGCAACCGCACCGGCATCTGCCCTGGCAAGGACGTGGACGCGGTCGAGCGCGCCATCGAAGACAACATCCCCGCCGATTTTCAACTCCATGCGCATCACTGGCTGATCCTGCATGGCCGGTACCATTGCAAGGCGCGCAAGCCGCAATGCCCGACCTGCATCATCCGTGATCTCTGTCAATTCGAGGACAAGACATTATGAAAACCTACCAGCTGACCGGTATCGGAAATGCCGTTGTGGACGTGATCTCGCAGGCCGATGACAGTTTCCTGGAACTGATGGGCATTGAAAAGGGCATCATGCAGCTGATCGAGCAGGAGCGCGGCGAGCTGCTGTATGCCTCGATGGAGGGCCGGGTACAGACGCCGGGCGGGTCTGTTGCCAACACGATTGCGGGCGCGGGTGCGCTGGGGTTGGATGCCGCCTTTATCGGGCGGGTGCATGACGACGCGCTGGGCCGGTTCTATGCGGATGCGATGAACGAAGATGGCGTCGATTTCGTGAACCCGCCTGTTCCGGGCGGGGAATTGCCGACCTCGCGCTCGATGATCTTTGTCTCGCCCGATGGCGAGCGGTCGATGAACACCTATCTGGGCATCTCCTCGGAACTGTCGTCGCATGACGTGCCCGATGAGGTCGCCGGAAGCAGCCAGATCATGTTCCTTGAGGGCTATCTGTTCGACAAGGAAAAGGGAAAGGCCGCGTTTCTTGAGGCCGCGCGCGCCTGCCACAGGGGCGGCGGCAAGACCGGGATCGCCATTTCCGACCCGTTCTGCGTGGAACGGCACCGGGTCGATTTCCTGCTGCTGATCGAGAATGAGCTGGATTTCGTCATCGGCAACGAGGCCGAAATCAAATCGCTGTTTGAAACCGACGATCTGGAAGAGGCGCTGATCAAGACCGCCGAGATTTGCCCGCTGGTGGTTTGCACGCGATCGGGTGACGGGGTGACCGTCCTGAACGGAGGCTCACGCATCGACGTGCCGGTCAAGAAGATTGTCCCTGTAGATGCAACAGGTGCCGGTGACCAGTTCGCTGCGGGGTTCCTGTACGGAATGGCCACCGGACGCGACTACGAGACCTGTGCCAGGATCGGCAACGTCTGTGCCCGCGAGGTTATCAGCCATATCGGCCCGAGACCCGAGGCGGATATGCTGGAATTGTTGCGGGAAGAAGGGTTGCTTTGAGTCCAAGGTGGACTACGTCAACTCTCATCTCAGAAGGGAACTCGCAATCTTATCGGCTGCAGCTTCATTCAGCCTTAGGTGGCTTGTTCCTTAAAAATTACCGCATAGCGAGGTGCGAAATATTTGACGAAGGCTCTAACTTCAGGTCGTCGGTAGGCATCTGGTGAAACCAACAACAAATGTGGCGCTGACAGCTCCTCGATCTCGTCGAAGCACCTGATGAGGGTTTTGTCCGGCTCAAGCAACTTCACGTTGCTTATTCCCAACCCTTGACCCGCCCTGATCGCCGAATGCATTAAGTCCAGTTCGCTATAGGTCGCCACAATCTGCTGGGGCTCAATGCGTTCAACTAACCAATGGTGAAAAACGTTGGGGACGTCCCCTCTTTGGAACGTGACGAACCTGTGGCCTTTCAAATCCTGAGATGAGGTGGGTAATCCAAATTCCTGCTCATAACTTTTCCCACCAAACAGCGACCACTTCGCGTCGCTAATCTTCCTTGAAATCAAATTTTGGTCAGGTTCAGTCCGCACCAATCGTAGCGCTATATCTGCTTCACCTGCCATCAGGTCCAGAGCTCTCACTGAAGGCAAGAACTCAAACGCTATGCCGGGGTTACTTGCTGAAAATTCATTGACAATATCGACCATTCGCGGCGAGAAGTTCGCTGAATATGCAGTGATACGAATGGGTTTTGTTGCCGCCAATTCACCTGCATGTCTGGCAAACATATTTGCTTCGGCTTCGAGCGTCTCGGCGCTCTTGACGAGATTGAGTCCGTTTTTCGTGAGTTTGAAGCCTCTGGTGTCACGCTCGAACAGAACTAGTCCGGCTGCATGTTCCAATGCATCGATACGCCTAGCCACAGTAGGTTGGGCCATGCCGAGTTTGCGAGAAGCGGCCAGCGTCGACCCCTCTCTGACGACCATCAGAAAAACGCGTACATCGGACCAGTTCCAATTCTCGCTCTGCATTTATGCAGAACAGCACAAATTCAAGCACGATACCAGAAGGTGATGCTGGCCAATAACCTGAATGGAGAACCCATGAACCAAGGTGGCTAACGATGACTTTGCACATCACCCCACAACTCGATACTTGGAAACCTTTCAGATTGTTGCACAAACTGTTTGAACGTACCCCTGATCCTTCGCGGTGCTGCGAGAACACCCATGAAGCGACACGACAACGACGGGAGTTCATTCAAGAAATGATGCAAAGCCACCCTGAGGCATTTCAAAGTGAATTGGACGTTCAGTACTTGATGCAGTGCTACCCATCTTGGTTTTGAACGTGGCTCCAATGGGAGTGCGCAGTTTTGTGTATTGTTGCGTGTCCGTTTCGTCCCGCTTAGCGGAACAACCTGAAAAGCATCCCTAGCGATCAGAGTTCGTTTAGATAGTCGGAAAAAGCCTCGACCACGCGCTCATACACATCGCGCTTGAAGGGCACGATTTCGGCGATCAGCCGGTCGGGCTCCTGCCATTTCCAGCGGGTGAATTCCGGGTGGTCGGTTTCGATGTTGATCTGATCGTCGGCGCCGGTGAAGCGCAGCAGGAACCATTTCTGTTCCTGCCCGCGATAGCGTCCTTTCCAGATGTGGGGCACGATGTTATGGGGCAGGTCATAGGGCAGCCAGCCCTCGGTTTCGGCGATGACTTCGACCAGATCAGCTGTGACCCCGGTTTCTTCCCACAGCTCGCGCAGGGCCGCGACGCGGGGGTCTTCGCCCTTGTCCACACCGCCCTGCGGCATTTGCCAGGCGTCCGCGTGGCGGTCGTTGCGCTGTCCCACGAAAATCTTGCCCTCGGCATTCATCAGCATCAGCCCGACGCAGGGGCGATAGGGCAGTTTGGCGATTTCTTCGGGGGTCATGCGCGGCCTCATCGGGTTGTTCCGCCCACCTCTAGCAATCACCGGCGCTACAGCAAAGAGGGTGACGTGGGGTTTCGCGTGACAAAGTTGACGCGAACGTCAATCTAGCGGGCAAATTCAGGAGGGAGAGTTCCGCCATGACTGCGTACCCGAATATGCTGGCCCCGCTGGATCTGGGCTTTACCACGTTGAAAAACCGCGTGCTGATGGGCTCGATGCATACGGGGCTTGAGGAGACCGGCGACTGGAACCGGGTGGCCGAGTTCTATGCGGATCGGGCGCGGGGTGGCGTAGCCTTGATGGTGACAGGCGGGATAGGTCCGAACCTTGAAGGCTCGGTCCTGCCGGGGGCCTCGATGATGGTGAGCGACAAGGACGTGGCGCACCATTCCATCGTGACGCAGCGCGTACATGAAGCGGGCGGCAAGATCGCGATGCAGATCCTGCACGCGGGGCGCTATGCCTATGGGCCGAAATGCGTGGCCCCCAGCCCGGTGAAATCGCCGATCACTCCGTTCCCGCCCACTGAGCTGGATGAAGAGGGCATCGAGAAGCAGATCAGCGATATCGTCAACGCCGCCGTACTGGCGCAAAAGGCGGGCTATGACGGGGTCGAGATCATGGGGTCCGAGGGGTACTTCCTGAACCAGTTCCTTGTGACCCATACCAACAAGCGCACCGACCGCTGGGGCGGGTCTTATGAGAACCGGATGCGTCTGCCGATAGAGGTCGTGCGCCGCACGCGTGAGGCGGTGGGCACCGATTTCATCATCATCTACCGGCTGTCGATGATCGATCTGGTCCCCAACGGCTCGACCCATGACGAGGTGGTTCAACTGGCGCAGGAGATCGAAAAGGCCGGGGCCACGATCATCAATACCGGGATCGGCTGGCACGAGGCGCGGATTCCTACAATTGCCACCAGCGTGCCGCGTGCGGCCTTTGCCTGGGTGACCAAGAAGCTGATGGGCAAGGTGGGGATACCGGTGATCACATCAAACCGGATCAACACGCCCGAGGTGGCCGAAGAGGTTCTGTCGACCGGTTGCGCCGACATGGTCTCGCTGGCCCGCCCGATGCTGGCGGATGCAGATTTCGTCAACAAGGCGATGGCAGATCAGGCGGCAAAGATCGCGCCTTGCATTGCCTGCAATCAGGCCTGTCTGGATCACACGTTCAGTGGCAAGCTGACCTCATGCCTCGTGAACCCGCGCGCCTGTCATGAGACCGAACTGGTGATTGAACCGGCAAAAACGCGCAAATCCATTGCCATTGTGGGTGCAGGCCCTGCCGGTCTGTCGACCGCAATGATCGCGGCCCAGCGCGGTCACGACGTCACCCTGTTCGACCGCGCTGATGAGGTCGGCGGGCAGCTGAACATGGCCAAGCAGGTGCCGGGGAAAGAAGAATTCTGGGGACTGGTCGACTGGTACCGCAACATGATGGATGATCTGGGCGTGAAGGTGGAACTGAACCGCGAGGTTGGCGCAGATGACCTGACCGGCTTTGACGAGGTAGTCATCGCCACCGGCGTAAGACCGCGTGATCCGCAGATACCGGGGCAGGATCGGAACAACGTGCTGAGTTACATCGACGTGCTGCGCGGCAAGGCCGAGGTTGGCAAGTCTGCTGCCGTGATCGGGGCCGGTGGCATCGGCTTTGATGTGTCCGAGTTCCTGCTGGAAGAGGGTCACAGCGCCACGACCGACCTGCCACTGTGGATGAAGGAATGGGGCGTGACGGACCCGGCTGAACACCGCGCAGGGTTAGCGCCCGAAGGTCCGCAACCCAGCGCCCCCGCGCGTCAGGTCACCTTGTTGCAGCGCAAGAAACAGGCGCACGGCAAAGGTCTTGGCAAAACCACAGGCTGGATTCACCGGGCAACACTGAAGATGAAGAACGTCAATTTCGTGGGTGGCGTGAATTATGAGCGCATCGACGATGACGGCTTGCATGTCAGCTTTGGCGAAGAGCGCGCGGACCCGACGGTGATCGCGGCCGACACCATCGTGCTGTGTGCCGGTCAGGTGTCCGAACGGTCACTGGCGGACGCGCTGATCGAGCGGGGCATCACCCCCCATGTGATCGGGGGTGCGGATGTCGCCGCCGAACTGGACGCCAAGCGCGCGATCAATCAGGGCACGCGGCTGGCAGCGGAATTCTGATCGCCCGGTTTAACGTTTCCCAGTCGGACAGCGCGAGATTTGCACCCAATGCGCCAAAGGCCGTTGCAAAACTCCGCCTGATCCACGTCTTCACCGTCGGACGGCGGATCACGTAGTCGCGGGCCAGAACGGCACCCTTCGGCAGGCAAGGACGGCGATGGTGAAAACGGATTTCTTGACCCCGTCTGTGGTCACAAAAATGCCATTCTAAGATGAACAGAAACGCATAATTGCGCGGAAAACGCAGTATCGCAGGGTTCAGGACCGGTTTGGAAACTACTGTTTCCGCGTTTCTCATACGCAAACGATCCGATTCAAATCCCTGATATTATCCCATGTATGCCCCGATTCCGCCCAGATTCAGAGCGATAGTCGGGTTGAAAATCAATATCTGGGGAACGAGTATGGACCGACTGACCGAAATGGAAGCCTTCGCCAATGTGGTGGACCAGGGTGGCTTCACCGATGCGGCCAAGAAGATGGGCATCTCCAAATCGGCCGTGTCCAAACACGTCTCGAGCCTCGAAGCGCGTCTGGGGGCCCGGTTGCTGAACCGCACCACGCGCCGGGTGTCGCCGACGGAAATCGGCCTTGCCTATTATGACCGCGCACGTCGCGTTCTGAATGATGCGGGTGAAGCGGATTCGCTGGTCACATCGATGCAATCGGCCCCGTCTGGACTGCTGCGCATCAGCGTTGCCACGGATTTCGGCGTCAATCATCTGTCACCGGTCCTTTCCGATTTCCTGGCCGTCTACCCCGACATCACCGTGAACATGGTTCTGAACAACCGCTATGTCGAACTGATTTCCGAAGGATTTGACGTGGCCGTGCGCATCGGCGAGCTGGAAGACAGCACGTTGCGCGCCCGCAAGTTGACCGAAACGGTCAAACGCATGGTTGCCGCGCCCAGCTATATCGAACGGTTCGGGCGCCCGCAGAAGATCGACGATCTGAACGAACACAAGTTGCTGCACTATTCCAGCCAGTCGTCAGGCAATGTCTGGAAGCTGACCGCACCGTCCGGTGAAAAGCGTCAGGTGCGCACCGCGGGCTGGCTGAGCGTGAATGACGGACAGTCGCTGCTGAACGCGGCCATTTCGGGGCTGGGGATCGCGTATCTGCCCAGCTATCTTTATGCCGAGGCGTTGAAATCGGGGCAGGTTGTCGATGCCATGCCGTCCCTGCCGGACGAGGTACAAGGCATTTACGCCGTTTACCCGCCCGGCCGCTTCACACAACCCAAAGTCCGGGCCTTCATCGATTTCCTGGTCGATGCGTTCGAAGACAAAAGCCCGATGGATTGGTAGTTTCTCCCTGAAGACCAACCTTTGGCCCGCATGTCAAAGTGCGGGCCTTTTTTTATGAACCGATCACCGTCAGACCCATGGATCGCGCGGAAGAGCGCAGGCTTTCCATCAATACGTTCTGGCCCGGCGGCGGCGTTTCGGCATTGCGCGCCAGCAATGCGATATCGCGATTTGCATTGGGAATGGACAGCGGTCGCAGGCGCACCTCGTCGCGGTAGATCCCCTGTCTGCGAGCATAAAGATCAGGCAGTACCGCAACCCCAACCCCCGAAGCCGCCATCAGAACAATGGAATCAAGCGTCGTGCCTTCATATTCATCCGAAACCACGCCGCCGCATTCCGCTGCCAGCGCATAGACGATGCGCGACAGGCGGTGGCTTTGGTCAAGGGTCAGGAACAGCCGGTTCTGCAAGTCGGCGGCACTGACGCCCTGTGGGTCCTGCGCCAGAACGTCGTCAACGGCCACCGCGACCCAGAGGGGTTCGTTGAACAAGCGGTGTTGCACGGTATTGGGGTGATCCTCGGGCGTTGACAGGATCAGGTCAAATCGACCGGATTTCAGGCCCTGTTCCAGATCGCGGGTGTTTTCCTCGCGCACGACAATGCGTAATCCGGGGCGCAGGCGGTGCACCTCTTTGATGGCTTGCGGCAACAGGTATGGCCCGATCGAAGGCAAAACGCCTAACCGCAACCTTCCGCCAACGGGCATATCGTTGGTCATGGCGTGGCGCAGGTCCTTGACCTCGGCAAGGATCCTTTGCGCGCGCGAAATGAACTCTTCCCCCTTTGTGGTCACCTGAATTCCGCCGCGATTGCGGTCAAAGATCCGAACGCCAAGCTCTTGTTCTACGGTTGCAATTTGCGCCGACAGGCTGGGTTGGCTGACATTCAGCACTTCGGCGGCCAAACTGAACCGTCCGAGGCGGCTGACCGTGACGATGTATTCCAATTGGCGCAGGGTTGGACGCATTTCATAACCTGGAACTATATTAAACTTAACAAGATAGTATTTGGCGAAATCAATTTTGCAAGGCACCTAGCCCTGAAACGAGGGATCAGGAGTCAAGTATGCCCGGAGTGATCGAGACGCTGTCTAGCAACCTGCTGGTGCCCACCATTTTGTTTTTTGCCCTAGGGCTTTTGGCCGCTTTTGTGCGCAGCGATTTGTCTATCCCGGCGGGCGCCGCCAAGTTCATGTCGCTCTACCTGCTGTTGGCCATCGGGTTCAAAGGCGGTGCCAGCCTGGCCGCGCACGGCATCCATTTGCAACTGTTCCTGACCCTGCTGGGCGGAGTGGCCCTGTCCTTTACCATCCCCTTCGTGGCCTTTGCCCTGCTGAGGATGATGACACGGCTGGATGCGTTGAACGCTGCGGCGGTCGCAGGGCATTACGGGTCGATTTCGATTGTCACCTTTGTCACCGCCACCAGTCTGCTGGATCTGGTAGGTCTTGCCCATGACGGGTTCATGGTAGCGGTGGCGGCAGCGATGGAGGTACCGGCCATTCTGTCGGCGCTGTGGCTGGCGCACAAGACCGGCGGAAATGGCGTCAAGGATGACAAGCTGTGGCGTGATCTGCTGGCCAATGGATCAATTGTGCTGCTGACCGGGGCGTTCCTGATCGGGGCCATTACCGGGGGTGACGGCATGCAGATGATCGCGCCTTTCATCGTCACGCCTTTCACCGGCATCCTGTGCTTGTTCCTGCTGGATATGGGCCTTTCGGCGGGGCGTAGCCTGATCAGCAATCGCGACAAACTGTCGGTTGGCCTGTTCGCCTTTGGCGTATTGATGCCCCTGATCGGCGCGCTGATGGCCTGGGCCGTCGGTGCGGTAATCGGATTGCCGCAAGGCAGCCTGTTCCTATTCATGGTGCTGTCGGCCTCGGCGTCTTATATCGCGGTTCCGGCCGCCATGAAAATCGCACTGCCAAAGGCCGAGGCCGGGATTTATCTGACCCTGTCGCTGGGTGTGTCCTTTCCGTTCAACATCACGGTCGGATTGCCGCTGTACCTGTGGTGGGTCAGTTGACGAGCAAGACCGCCTCGACCCGGCGGTTCAGCTCTCGCCCTTCGGGGGTTGCGTTCGATGTGAGCGGGGACAGATAGCCGACGCCCTGTGCCTCAATCCGGTCGGCGGCCACGCCATGCGCATCAATCAGACGGGTGCGGACGGACTCGGCCCGACTTTTGCTGACCGCAATATTGGCCTGCAACGCGCCGGTGTCATCGGTGTGCCCCACCAGCGCCAGGCGCATCTTGGGATTTTCGGCCAGATATCCGGCCAGCAGGGTCAGAGAGGCATAAGTCCCCTCGTCCAGCGCAACCTCACCGGTTGGGAAATGCAGATCGTCCAGTATCACGTGACCCGATGTTGCCAGTGCTTCGAGCAGCCCGCCCGACCCCTCGACAGCCTGTTCGATCACGACCGGAACAGGGTCCGGTGCTTTCTGGGGCGTGACGCGGATCATCTGGACATACCCGTCCGGGGGGTTGCGGCTGACCAGCAGGCTGAGGGCAACAGACCCCTTGGTGGCCGACAGGAAACGGTAATCCTGAATGGCGACATACATATCCGGGGTCGGTACCACTTCGGTGCCAAAGCGGAAGTCGAACCCGCCACAGGCGCGGGCATCACATTCGAACAGAATCTTGTAGCCCTGCGCCTCGATCTGGTCGCGCAGCGGGGCCAGTAGCTGGAGGGTTGTGCTGGAGCCCGCCTGAAGCCGCCACGTGTAGCGTTCAACCCGGCCTTCGAGGGTGTCAGCAGGCACCGCGCCATTCGCAAAAGGCCCCGTTGGCAGGTCATAGCTGTCCAACGGCGAGGTGCGGTCGCTGATCTGGCGGGCGCTGGCTGGCAGGGTCAGGTCCTGCGCCAGAACCGGCCCCGCAAAAAGCGTGGCAATGAGGGCGGCTGACCGGATCATCGAAACTGCGCGTGATACTCGGGGTTGGGCACCATTGCCGTGGCGCTGGCCACCCGGTTGGACATGTTGAAGAACCCGGCAACATTGGCAATGTCCCAGATATCGCGGTCGGTAAAGCCTGCATCGCGCAGTTTCTGGCGGTCGGGTTCTTCGATCTCGGCGCTGGCGGTTGTCATTTTGGCGGCAAAGTCCAGCATCGCGCGCTGCCGGGGCTCGATCGGTGCAACACGGTAATTCATCACCAGCATCTCACCCAGTTGCGGGTTGCCCGAAAGCTGCCGCACCGCGGCACCATGCGCGACCAGACAGTAGAAGCACTTGTTGATCGACGAAACGACCACGGCAATCATCTCGCGCTCCAGCTTGGACAGGCCGCTGTCGGCCAGCATCAGATCGTTATACATAGCCGTGAACGTGTTCAGCTTGTCGATGTCGAAGGCGTTTGCCTTTAGCACATTCGGCACCATGCCCAGCTTTTCGACACAGATATCGAAATATTTCTGCGTTTCCGGCGGCAGCGGATCGACCATGGGCAGGTTCAGCGCGGTGGGCATGTCTTTCTGTGTCATGGCGACCCCTTTTGCTCAGACAAGGTGACGGTAATGGTATTCGCTGGCGATCTCCATCCCGAGGGCGCGATAGAGACCATTGGCACCTTCATTGGCCTTGGTGCAGATCACACTGAGGCTTTGTGCGCCGTTGTCACCTGCCCAAATCGCCGCGGCGCGCATGGTCCACTGACCCAGCCCCTGACGGCGGTGCGCGGGCAGGATTTCAAGCGCATGAAGCATCGCGACATCGTCATGCATTGCTACGAAGGCTGCACCGCTGGGTTGGTCGTTGTGGCGCAGAAGCAAACCGGTTTTGGGACCCTTCGCGCGCTCCATCACCGCCAGACGTTCGGGCCCGATCCCACCGGCCGCCCAGATTTCGCGCATGATTTCAAGCGGCTCCCAGACCGAAAACACCATGACCGGAGGGATCGGCTGATCGGTGAGGTGAGAGACGGGGCACGTATAGATGTTGACCGGATCAAGGATGTCATATCCCCGTTGCGCCAGCTTTGCATCCAGCGCCTCATCCCCCGGACGCAGGCAGAAGATGGATTTCTGCCCCATGGCCTGCATCGCGGCCTCGGCCGCGTCGATATCGGCATCGCTGGCCGGGGCCAGTGCATTGGCCGCAGAAACACGCGAGCCACCGCCCTGCCCTTCGCGCAGCTGAAACGGCCCCAGCCTGCGATACCGCGCGGCAGGCCATGTGCCGTCGACGATGTCAGCCCAGTCGCCGCTCAAAGCGCAAGCTCTTTCGCCAGACGGGTCATGGCCGCGTCAATACGGCTGCCATCGGTGCCGCGCACCACCACGTTGGCCCCAAAGGCCCCGTTGATCTGAAACGGATAGCAACCGATGGACAGATCGCTGAAATCCTCGGCCAGCGCAGACAGGTTTGCGGCGATATCGCCTTCGCCCCGGTCCACGCGCAGGGTTTGCGACAACAAGGGGCTGCCACCGGTCAGCGTGGGCAGGACGCTGGCGACCATAGCCTGAAACACCAGCGGCACCCCAGCCATCACATGCACGTTCTTCAGGGTGAAACCCGGCGCCGTCGAGACCGGATTGTCGATCAATGTCGCGCCATCCGGGATACGCGCCATGCGCAGGCGGGCGGCGTTCAGTTCCAGCCCGGATTTGTCGTAATGCGCCTGCAACAGCGCGCGCGCGTCGTCGCGAACGTCAATCGGGGTGTCGAAGGCGCGCGCAATGCAATCGGCGGTGATATCGTCATGGGTCGGGCCAATGCCGCCGCTGGTAAAGACGGTGTCGTGGCTGTCAGACAGCGCTTTGACCGCCGCTTCGATGGCGGGGGCGTCATCGCTGACGATGCGAACCTCTTTCAGATCAATGCCGTGTTTTGCCAGCTCCTGCGCCAGATAATGCATGTTTGCATCGCGGGTGCGGCCCGACAGGATTTCATCCCCGATCACCAGCATTGCTGCGGTTGGATTGGCCATGGCGCGGACTCCTCTTGATCGTCTTCAGGGGCAGGTATAGGCCGTGAGACATGCGTTTTGGAACCCCTCTTATCCCCGCCCGCCTGATCCGTCGCTACAAACGCTTTCTGGCCGATTGCAGGCTGGACGACGGGCGCGAAGTCACCGCCCATTGCGCCAATCCGGGATCCATGATGGGGCTGGCCGAGCCGGGCCAGTTAATCTGGCTTGAGCCCAACGACGACCCTAAGAAAAAGCTGAAATTCGGGTGGCGGCTGGTGGATCACGAAAACGGGCATTTCACCGGGGTCGATACTTCCGTCCCGAACCGGGCCTTGCGGGCAGCACTTGAGGCGCGCGAGATCCCCGAGCTGGCCGCTTATGAAACCGTCCGGCCCGAAGTGAAATACGGGCAAAACAGCCGTATCGACTTCCTGCTGAGCGGCCCCGGCCTGCCAGATGCCTATGTCGAGGTCAAAAGCGTGACCCTTTCCCGTCAGCCCGGTCTGGCCGAGTTCCCCGACAGCGTCACCGCCCGCGGCACCAAACATCTGGGCGAGCTGGCGCAGATGACAGCGCAGGGGCACCGGGCGATCATGCTGTACCTGGTGCAACGCACCGATTGCGACCGGTTCGCGCTGGCCGCGGATATCGACCCGTCCTATGCAGCAGCGTTCGAGGCGGCACAGGCTATGGGCGTAGAGCGGATGATTTGCGGGACGCGGATATCACCGGATGGGGTTTGGGTTGACACGAGTGAAACCCGGTTTGGTGTCTGATGGCTCTGAACGGGTGCGAGGCGCCCAGAGTGGACATCGTCTTTAGCAAGTTGGTCTGAAGAGGCTTATCAACTATTGTCGAGTGCATGTCGAACAATGGACTACATTTGCAACGAAAGTTGGCGGCAATACTGGCCGCTGATGTCGTCGGGTATTCGGCACTCATGCATAACGATGAGCAAGCAACACTGCAAATGCTCGATCATCTGGAAACCGACATCGTCACTCCAACAATAGTGGGCCAATCAGGTCGGATCGTGAAAAGCGTGGGCGATGGTTGGTTGGTTCGATTTGACAGTGCGGCACAAGCTGTGACTGCAGCAATTCAGATACAGGAACAATTGGCTGAGCACCCGTTAATGAAAGTGCGGATCGGCGTTCATGTTGGGGATATTACAGAAAAAGCCGACGACATACTGGGTGACGGTGTAAACATTGCTGCGCGGCTTGAGAGCATTGCTCCATCCGGCGGCATCGCTATTTCTGAACCAGTACACTTGAACCTTGACCGCACTCTGGCGGCTGCTTTCGAATCTGTCGGGAAGAAGAAGCTTAAGAACATCGAGCGCAGCCTAGATGTCTGGATGCATCATGGACTGTACGTGGCACCCACGCATAGAGCAGTTTCTTTCGCTGAAACGAACTTGCCAAGGCTCTCCATTTATCCCGTCTCATGCCGCGACCAACGCGTTGAACTAAAGGAAATGGCCGCAGCTCTGACTTCGGATTTCGGTTCCTATTTTCGAACAATCAACTGGTTGAATGCAGCGGTATCCTCGACGGAACCATCAAAGGGATATGCGCTTCGTAGCGTGCTACGTGGATACGGGGATCGATTGCGTCTGGAAGCCCGCTTACATGATCCTTCTGATTCTGAAATCTGGACCGAGAAGTTCGATGGGGTGGTCGAAGCCATCTTCGATTGGCAAGATGAGGTGGTAGAAAAGCTGTTGGACGCCGTAAGCGGAACCTTGATCGAGTTTGAGACCGCAAAGCTTTCGGTACTGCCTGAAAACGAACTAACTGCCGAGCAATGCGTCCTGAAGGGTATGATCGCTTGGTCTGGAGCAGGGATCGACAGCTACGAAGAAACGTTATCGTATCAAGCCAAGGCGATTGAAGCCAAACCAACTCTCACGGCCGCCTATGCCGAAGCTATTTGGACAATGAATGGCGCGAGGACTTACAATCTGCGTTGCGAACTGTCGACCTACTACGAGAAACTGCCATCTTGGATTGAGGCCGGGCGACGCATGGCAGGTCAAAACCCAACGCTTGATCTGAGTGTCGCCGTGGCTGACTATAATGTGGACGGGGATGCAGATAAGTTGTCCGTGGCGCTTGAACAAATCCAGAAAAGAGCACCGTTAGATGCCCGTCTTCATTTGTTTATGGGGTGGGGGTATAATTGGGCTGGGTTTCCTGAAATGGCATTAAGCTGCTTTCAAACGGCGCTTCGCTTGGGCCGGTATGGGGCTGTTTTCGTGGGCGCTTCCGGAGGTGCCGCCACTTCTTGCGTAATGCTCGGCCGAGACCGTGATGCCATCGCCTATGCAGAAGCAGGTATGCGATTCTCAAAGGATTATGCCGCTCTTCACAGCACGAGAGCTGCTGCACACGCAATGCTTGGGGAAACTGAAAAAGCGTCTGCAGCTTTGATGCAGATGCTGCAATTGGAACCTAGCGAAACGATCTCGAGGTGGCGTAGCAACGTGGATTATGGTGGTTCAGAAGGCGCTGAACGTTATTTTGAGGCGCTTCGACGGGCAGGGATGCCAGAATAGCGGCGCTGAAAACGGATTGTGCTGGCAAACACGTCCTCAAAGCCCGTAAAACCGTCAGTTCGCCCAGGTCCTGATTTTGCGCCCGTAGCGAATGCCAGCAATGTGGGTTGCACCCGCAGCACCCAGAACACCTTGTGAATCTCGGCCCTGGCCGCATTCACAAGAAAGTTCTACGGATTTCCCAAGTTAAGATGGCTTTGATGCCAAATATCGAGTGGCTGCGGAAAACAACTCTGCCTGTGAACTGACGCCCAGCTTGGAGTAGGCGTTGTGGCGATGCACTTTGACTGTACCTTCGGTGATCCCGAGAAATGCGGAAGCAGAGCCGGCTGAGTGGCCTTGCAAAACAAGGCGCACGACCTCGGCTTCTCTTGGGCTTAACCTGTCCGCACCAAAAGTGGCCAACCGTTCCTCAACCTGATTCAGGGCTTCCGGTTGTCTTTCGGAACCCCTCAGGTTCCAGTTTCGGATCACGGCGGCCGACAGGGTCTTATGGATGGAATTGATCTTCGCGACATCCTCAGGGGTAAACCGGGGCTGACGGGCGCCTCGCGACAGAGATATTACGACCCAGTCCCCGCTGTTTAGCCTTATCAGCACCCCCAACTCATCGCTGATCCGAACCTTGCGATAAAAGGTCCGGTAGTACTCTGAACGAAAGAACGCCTCATTGACTAAATCGGCCAGACGGTAAGCGCCGGGTTCTTTTCCCGATCTACACGCTTGCGAAAACGGATCCAGCAGGTATGGGCCGGTTGCATAAAACTGAATTGATATGGCCGCCTGCACGTCGTCGAGATCGTGATAGAGCGAGACAGGTGGTGCTTGATCCTGATAGCGCGTGAGGATCATCGATTCAAAACTGACATGCAGTTCCAACATCTTCCTCAGAGCTGTTGGGAAGAAGTCTGTTTCCAACCGCTCCAACAAGATTGCGTAGGTCTCATCCCACTTGGCCGCCGAGATGTCGCCGCTATCTGGTAACATAGCCAATTCCTATAACTAAAGATATATATCCTATCGCAAATTTACAGTGATGGCCATTCGATTCCATTGTTGATGTCAGAACGCTCGCCCGGGGTGCTGACTGTGCCTCGTCACCAAAGCCTCTCCGGACGTGAAAATTCAGGGCGGAATCCTGCAACAAGGAGGAGAAACAATGAAACCGCATTTTGGCCTTTCGGCTGTTGCCATTGCCTCAAACCTCGCGATCACCTTTCCGGCTTCAGCCGAAGACCTCTCAATCTACAATTGGGCTGATTACTTTGGTGAAACGACAGTTTCGGACTACGAAAAGGAGACCGGCACACATGTCAGCCTGGACTATTACGATTCAAACGAAGTTCTGGAAACCAAGCTGCTGACAGGGGCGTCAGGTTACGATGTCGTTTTCCCCGCCGCGTCCAATGCGCAACGAGAGTTTCAGGCCGGGGCGTTGCATCCGATCGACCCCGCGCGCCTGAGCAACTACGGCAATCTCAATCCGAAAATTCTGGCGTCGCTCGACAGTATACCCGGTGCCCGGCAATTGGGCGTACCTTACACTTGGGGCACAGTAGGGCTTGCCTACAATCCAACCATGATCAAAGAGCGACTGGGCACGGATGTCATCACATCCTGGGACGTTCTTTTTGATCCTCAGATCGCCGCCAAGCTTGCCGACTGTGGGATTGCCGTGCTGGACTCACCGGTAGAAATGGTCTCGGTGGCGCTGAACTATCTCGGGGCTGACCCGTACTCCGATGACCCCGCCGATCTCGACAGGGTTCAGGACCTCTTCGAGGCCGTCACGCCGTCCATTCGTTATTTTCACAACCAGAAAGCATCTACAGACTTGCCCGGTGGAGATGCCTGTTTGGCAGTGATGTACAGTGGTGATGCCGGCATAGCTCAGGCCCGCGCCACCGAGTCCGGCAATGGTGTCGAAATTCTGTATACAATTCCGAGCGAAGGCACGTTGATGTGGATCGACCTCATGTCCATCCCGGTGGATTCAACACGGGCGGATGAGGCATATCGATTCATTGACTACATGCTGCGGCCTGATGTCATCGCAGGAGTGTCCAACTACGTCTATTTTGCGAATGCGAATTCCGCAGCAGATACGTTCGTAGATGAAGCCATTCTGACTGATCCGGGAATCTACCCGGATGAGGCGACATTGAGACGACTCTTCCCTGATCTGAGTGTCGGCGCGAAAACGCTGCGCAATCGCAACCGTCTTTGGACGAATGTAAAATCCGGCACCTGAACCCTGCCAAGCCCGGCAAAGGCGGGAAAGAATTGCAACACCCCGCCACTCGGGCAGCAATCATCAAAATGAACGGAGCCAATAATGGTGACTTCAACCGACCGCGCCTTTCTGGCGCAAAACGAAATGGGCATGGGGTATGAGCCGACCTTTAGCGGAGCGACAAGTCTGTTCCGGCGACAATATTCCCGCAATCTGGAGAGCGCGGATATGGTCACGTGGGGCGTTCCCTATGATCTCTCTGTGACCAATCGCCCGGGATGCAGGTTCGGGCCACGTGCCATTCGTGCTGTATCGACCAACCTCGCCTGGGATGGTGGGCCCTGGCCCTGGGGGTTTGATCCCTTCGAAATCCTGAACATGGTTGATTACGGCGATTGTGATATTGACCCAGGCTTTCCAGAGCAGATTGCGCTGCAAATTCAGGACCAAGCGCGGGAAATCCTGAAATCCGGTGCCTTTCTTCTGACGATGGGTGGAGATCACTCGGTCACCTATCCGATCCTGAAGGCGCAGGCAGAACGCCACGGCCCCATTTCGCTGATCCAGATTGATGCCCATTCGGATACATGGGAAGAACACCCAAAGCGGATCGACCATGGTTCAATGTTCTACCATGCCACTGTCGAAGGCATCATATCCCCTGAGACGTCAGTGCAGGCAGGCATGCGCACGCTGAATGAAAAGACTCACGGGTTCACGGTACTCGACGCAAATTGGGTTCACGAGAACGGGATTGATGCAACGGTTGCGCGCATCAAAGAGACAGTAGGAGACCGGCCTGCTTACCTGACCTTCGATATTGACGCGCTTGATCCGGCATTCGCGCCCGGAACCGGAACGCCGGTATGCGGAGGACTGTCTACCTATCAAGGGCAGTCTTTGGTACGCAAGCTCGACGGGGTCAACCTTGTCGGGGCCGATCTCGTCGAAGTCTCCCCTCCGTACGATCATGCAGAGATTACAGCTTTGGCCGGTGCATCGCTCTTGCTGGATATGGTTTGCTTAATAGCAAAGGCGCGAAAATAACGGATAAAGAGATGGCTTGAGAGTGATGCCGCAGCCCAAAACTCATTCGCACAGCGATCGGGGCCGCGCAACACGTCAGACGTCCAAGCGAAATGGTCGAAAAGTTGCATGTGGCGCGGTGAACCAGTTTCTTTTTGGGCGACGATAGAAATCGTGCAGATCAATGATCCATCCAGGACAAAGGGTGACAGTCAAATGTCGGTCAGACCTTGGTTTCCATTGAGTGAGTCGCGAGTTTTGCAGCTTTCTCAGCGGCCTCCAGAGCGCCTTCAAGATATCCGCCGAACCCGTGCGCGGTTTCGGTTGAGCAGAAATGGACACCTCGTGCTGCAAGGCTGTTAAGGATCGAAGGCAAGCCGTAGCTTGGGTGGAAGCGAGCCGGAACATGATCCTGCATGCGGGAGATTTCCGCGATTGTTGCCCAATCCTGCAGTTCCAGATCAAGGGGTTGCGCCATCTTGGGGCCAAACATGGCCGTGAGTTGCGCCAAGGCCTGGTCCATCATGGCTTCTTTGTGTGTCGCGCGCATATCGGCGGGGTATCCGACGAATCCGAACAGTGCATAAGGTCCTCCCTTCATGGGGGAGGCATCATGAATTTCGACCATGGGGCCGCGGTGGCTCATCGCGTCACCTGAAAGCCCAGCGTTGCGCCAATGGGGCTCATCGTAAACCGCGAGAATCTTGGCTTGCCCGGCCATCCAGGTCGGAATGTTTTTCAAGGCTTGGATCTGATCCGCATCCAGCGCTGGTTCAAAATTGACGGTATCCGCAATCACCCGCGGCGGGATGGCCAGCATGATCTGTCTGGCTTCGACAGAATAAGGTCCGCCGTCATGGTCGAGAAATGCGGTGATCTTGCCGGGAGAATGCCGGACCGATCTGAGTCTGGTATGTGTCAGGATACGCCCTGCACCCAGCGATCCGGCAAGCGCGCCGGTCAGGGCACCCATGCCTCCGGCCAGCCGGTAGGATCCTTGCATCGACGCATAGCCGCGGGCGCGTTGGACAGCGCCGGACTGGTCCTGATACATCTGATCCCCGGTTGAATACTGTTCGAAGACCGGGATGTCGAAGCGCTGCGCCAGGGTGGCCATACGCGGCTGGCCAGGCCAGAACCATGCCGGACCAAGGTCGAATTTTCCACCCGACAGCTCTTTGGTCAGGATGCGACCGCCGAGGCGGTTCTGCGCCTCGACCAGAAGGAAATCTGCACCCCTTTGCGTCAGGTGGTCCGCGAGGGCGAGGCCAGACAGGCCGCCGCCAACGATGAGAATATCCTTTTGCATCAGAATGTCTCCCCCATGGGTCTGAGATCCAGTTCGTGAGTCCAGGTGGATCTTGGCTGGCTGGCGAGCGCGAGATAGGTGTCTGCGATATCTGCCGGTTGCATCATCCGCGACGGATCCATGCTGTGCAGATCCCGGCTGGCTTTTGTATCGACGATCCCGTCAAGGATCACATGCACGACGTGCACACCTTTGGGTCCATATTCCCGGGCCAGAGACTGGGTCAATGCCCGCAGACCTGCCTTGGCCGAAGCGAAAGCCGAGAAGTTCTTGCCACCGCGCAGGCTGGCCGTGGCGCCAGACACGATGAAGGTGCCGCCCCCGGTGTCGGCCATCGCGGGCAAAACACCTTGCGCCAGAATGACCGCTGACAGGACCATGGAACGCCAGGTCGCCTCGAAGTCATCCGTGCTTGTCTCCTCGAAGAGCGAGATGACAAGGTTCGCCGTGTTGTGGACCACAAGCTTGGGCGGGCCATGGGTGCAGATCATGTCCCGGAGCTTTGCCCTGCTCCAGCGCTGTTCGGTCAGATCGACAGCCAGCGTGGTACTGGCGCCTTGCGGCACGGTCCGGTTCAGGCCAAAGGCCGTATATCCGTTCTGAGCAAATGACGTGACCAGCGTCTGTCCAAGGCCGGGGCCGGCACCGGCGACGATCGCGAGAGGTCTGTCCATTGTCCTATCCTTGGGTCGGGATGATTGGCGGTTGCGCCAGGTGGTCGGATTTGATCCAAAGACGGGCACCTTCCGACCCGGCCGTGGCGTTGAGCGCCATACCCGGTGGCAGACGCAGCCATGAGTTCTTCTGGAAGACTTCTCCGCCTTCGGTGAAGCTGCCGTCGATCACCAGTGCCTCGAACCCCTTGTGCCCGGTCACGTTTACATGTGCCGATGCGTCCCAGACCTCGATCCGGACCCGTTCACGGGAATCCTCAAAGAGCGGGATTTCGGATATGCCATCTGCAACCGGGCGCGGGTCCTGCGCGTTTGTGTCGATTGTCAGCTGTGTGCGGTCCTCCGGGTCGAACTGCCAAAGCTTGACCAGGATCGTTGCCCCGTCCGCCGCGCTTGGCGTATGCGAGGTGGTCGGCGGATTGCGCACATAGGTGCCAACGGGAAAATCCCCGTGTTCGTCCTGAAAGACGCCATCGAGCACCAGAAACTCTTCGCCCCCTGTATGGGTATGGGCTGAAAAGGCGCTGCCCGGTGCATAGCGAACAATTGTTGTTGCCCGTGCAACCTCATCGCCGATCCTATCCAGCATCCGCCGGTCGACACCTTTCATAGGTGAGGCGATCCACGGTTCATTTTCCGAATGGACAACCGCACGTTCATCAAAGTTTGCGTTGAATTCCATCTTCTTGTCCTTTTCTCAAAGGTTGAACTTCATGCCGACGGCGATTGGCACGACCCGCTTGCCGTACCGGCGTTCCAGTGCGTTCGTCGCACGCCACCCGGTACAGTGGCCGGGCATGATCAGGTCGACGTCGAATTGCGCAAAGTCGGCGACGGTCTGGTCGATGATCTTTTCATTGCCACCGGCAAGGTGAAAGCCGCCGGTCAGGCCATGGATCGGCACGCCGGGAAAATCGCGCTGAGCGGCATGAAGGACGTTGACGATACCCGCATGTGAACAGGCAGAAAACACCACCAGACCTTTGCCCGCAATATTCACCGCGACATAGCGTTCGTCCATGAGCAGCGGGTCGTCTTCCCAACCCGCGCCGTCTTCGGTGCGGCGGACATGGCCCGGAAACCCGACCTCGTAATCCGTGACACGGGGAATTTCGCCCGAAATATAGAACATATCGTCCAACACGCTGACCGGTTGATCCGTGACAACGGGTGTTGCGCCCTGCGCAGCCAGTTCTTCGGGTGTGGCGATTTCTTGTATTTCGATCAGTTCTCCTGACGAAAGCGGAAAAGCACGTTTTCGGAACATTCCGGGATGCAGATAAACCGGTAACTCGCCGGTCCGGCCGTCCTTGCGGATCAGATCGATGGCCGCTGGAATACCGCCCGCATGATCCCAATGGCCATGCGACAGAGCGATCGCGTCGATGGTGCCAAAGGATGCTCCAAGCCGCGACGCGTTGTATTCGACGGCAAAATCGACCGGCCCGGCGTCAAAGAGCAATGTATGTTCCGTCTCGCCGCGCCGGGCTGTGATGATCAACGCCAGGCCGTGATTTGCACAACATTGACCGGCACCCGAGATCTGCTCCATCCCGGCGTTGTGGAGATTGTCCCACTCATGGGTGAACCCCACGGGCACGCTGGACAGGCTGTCCGTCCGGTTGTCGATGAGAACAAGAATCTCGACACTGTCGATGGGTTGAAGCTTGGTGGGCATGGTCTTCTCCGTTTCGGGTTGCCAGGGCGGACAATTGCCCGCCCCGGCGATTTGCGTCAGGCAGCAAGACGCTGCTTGAGCGCTTCCGCGAGTGGGGGTGCCGACGCCGGGCTCTGGCCAGTCATCAGGGCGCCATCTTCGACCACGTTGGCTTCCCAGTTGGCCTTGCTGACGTAGGTGGCGCCACGACGTTTCAACTCGTCTTCAAGCGAGAACAGAAGGTGATGCAGAAGCTCGATCTCGTTGTCTTCGTCGTTCTTGAAGCCGGTCAGGCTGAGGCCCTCAACCAGGTAGCTGCCGTCTGACTTCTTGACATCCCGCAGTATGGCCGGCGCGTGGCAGACCATCGCGACAGGCCGGTCGGATTCGTAGAACTCCCGGATCATCTTGATGGCATAGCTGTCAGAAGCCAGGTCCCAGATCAGGCCATAGCCGCCCGGAATGAAGAGCGCATCGAAGGTCGAATAGTCGATCTCACGCAGTTTGCGGGTATTCTGTACCGCGAACATGGCCACCGGATCGTTGAAGAAGCGGTCAGTGTTTTCGGTAGTGAACGGAGCCTTCATCGACAGCAGGTCAATGGGTGCGTTGCCGCCTTTGGGCGAGGCAAAAACAACCTCATAGCCCGCTTCCGTCAGGACGTAATACGGGGTTGCGACCTCTTCGAACCAGGTGCCGGTTTGCTTGCCCGAGATGCCCATCTCGTCAACGGACGACATGACCAGCAAGACGCGTTTTTGTTTGTTTCCAGTAGCCATCAGCGTGTTCCTTTCATGAATACCTATCTATCACTAGGTAGATAACAGTTAGAAGTTGATTCCTGGGCTGTCAACGTTTATCTATCAATCGGTAGATTGGAGGTAGTCATGCCACTGACAATGAAAGAAAAAATTCTTATCGCCGCCGAGAAACGCGTGCGCAGTGCGGGCTTTTCGGAGATGAGTTTCCGTGACCTGGCCAACGATGTGGGAATCAAAAGTGCCAGCGTACACTACCATTTCCCCACCAAACCGGATCTCGGGGAGGCTCTCGTCACCCGCTACGCCGAGCAATTCAAGGCAGAACTGGACAAGATTGACCTGAACGATCTGCATTCTGCATTGGAAGGTTTCGTGGCGCTCTATTCCGGTGCGCTGGTGCTGAACGAGTCCATATGCCTTTGCGCCGTCATGGGCGCCGAAGCCATTGGGCTGCCCGAAAACGTCAACAAACGCACAAAAGCCTTCTTCGAGATGAACAAGGCATGGTTAGAAAACCTATTCACCAAGCACGGGGTCAAGAATGCCGAAGATACCGCAGGCCTCATCGTCGCGGCCTTGGAGGGCGGCATGATTGTCGCCTCCGCTTCAAGCGACCGATCAATATTTGATCAGGTCGCCAAAGCGGCAATTCGCGGCATTGGCCAGGGATAGGAACCGAGTTTGGAGCTGCCCAGTTCGACTACGACATTCTTCATCAAAACGATGTTCTCGTAAGTGTCATCAAGGTAGAATGCGTAATCTCACCGTAGCCTTCCTTTCTAACGCGTGTATTGCGAACCGAGGCTTACAGTACGCTCCTTACGCAGGAACCGCCCTTCTCTTCGGTAAAAAATCTGGCGCAGCTGTTGTTGGTTGTTCCTGGATGCAGCAAAGAATTGTTCAGATTTTGTAGAAATCTGCACGGCTGAATGCCCGCAAGCGGGAACCTCGCGGCGCTACCGATGACCCATCGCTGTGAATGCGAGGGTTTTCTGCGTCACGAAACGCCATTCCCAACAATCAAAACACCCCTCGGTCAGCCGATGCTTGAACTTGCTGCTTTTTGCCCCATCTGACACCCGCAACCTGACGCCCTCTGGTACTTTCTGCACAAGCAGCGTAAAAGAAGTGCCGCGCGTAACATTTGGAGCTTTGCGTCGATGAAAGAGCATCGTGGCCGCCTGACCAAGGACGGTATTCGCATCTATGAACAGGGTGATTTTGCCGGGATGCACGCGGCGGGCGCTCTGGCGGCGCGGATTCTGGATGATATTGCCGCGCATGTCTTTCCCGGTCAGACCACGGGTGCGATTGACGGGCTAATCACGCAGATGGTCGAGGATGCGGGCGCGACCTCGGCCACGATCGGCTATAAGGGGTATGAGCACGCCAGCTGCATCAGTGTGAACCATGTGGTCTGCCACGGTATTCCCGGTGACAAGAAGTTGAAGGAAGGCGATATCCTGAACATCGATGTGACCGTCATCGTGGATGGCTGGTTCGGTGACACCTCGCGCATGTATGTGGCGGGCAAGCTGCCGCGCAAGGCCGAGCGTCTGATTCAGGTGACCCATGACGCACTGTTCAAGGGTATCGAAATGGTCAAGCCGGGCAACACGTTCGGCGATATCGGCCATGCCATTCAGGCCTATGTCGAAGCGCACCGGATGAGTGTTGTTCGCGACTTTTGCGGGCACGGTCTGGGCCGCGTGTTCCACGCGCCGCCGAATGTGCTGCATTATGGCCGTCCCGGCACCGGCGCGGTTCTTGAGGAAGGCATGTTCTTTACCATCGAGCCGATGGTCAATCTGGGCCGTCCCGAAACCAAGACGCTGGCCGACGACTGGACCGCCGTGACCCGCGACAAGTCGCTGTCGGCACAGTTCGAGCATTCGGTAGGCGTAACGGCGAATGGGGTCGATATCTTTACCCTATCACCGGGCGGCAAGTTTCACCCGACCTATTCGTCCTGATCGGCGGCCTGTTCGCGCAGGAGCTTCAGCAACATCGTCTCAGCCCCCCAAGGGGTAACCGCGTCGTGAATGAACACCGGCGCACGCAGGGGTTTGCGGTCAGGTTTCGTGGTGACCTCGGCGTCGCGGGAGATTTTCCAGGCAAAGGGTGTCAGAGCATGGTCCATGGCTGCACCATAGCACAGTTGGGGGTCAAAGTCGCAACAGCGGGTGTGCCTGAGACATATCCGTGATCACCTCGGCCCCCAGATCGGCCAGCCTGTCACCACCGCCATGCGGCGCGTAGGCCAGACAGCGCATATTGGCCCGGATTGCAGCTGTAACACCATTGTGGCTGTCTTCGATAACCACGGGGGCCTGTGCGCCAAAATGTTCCGCCGCCAGTTGGAACATCTTTGGATCAGGCTTGCCGGTGCCAAGCACATGGGCCGAGAACATCACATCTTTGAACCGGTCCCAGAGCCCATTCTGGCCGAGCGTGATCTGCATCTTGTCCGGGCTGCCGTTTGAGGCCACGCAATAGGAGATGCCCCGCTGATCCAGCGCCGCAAGCAGGTCCGCGACACCCGGCACCAAAGGCACACCGGCGCGCAGGCGGTCGTAGGTTTCGGCATAGACCTGATCAATCCAATCTTCGGGCAGGTCTGCGCCCATCGCACGCGCCTTGTCGCACACCCCGACCATGGTTCCGCCCACAAACAGGGACATGCATTCGGGCAAGGTCAGGTGCAGGCCATAGCCCGCCAGATTGTCCGCCAACACCTGGTTCGAGATCACCTCGCTGTCGACCAGAACGCCATCGCAATCGAAAATGACCAGATCATGCACTCTGATCACCGTTCCGCATCAATGAGATATACGTGTCGCCATATTTGCGACTGTCGTGCAACGTGAACCCGGCCGGGGCCTGCATCCGTGAGTTTTCTTCCCAAACCAGCAGCGCATCATCCGCGATCCAGCCATTGGCCAGCGCGGCGATGGCTTTCTGTCCCATGGCCTTGCCATAGGGCGGGTCCAGAAAGATCAGATCGTAGGGCGCGTCCGGATTTTCGCCCAACCGGGTTGCATCGCGGCGGATCAGGTCGGTGCGCCCGGCACTGCGGGTCAGGTCGATATTCTTGCGGATCAAACCCTGGGCCACGCGCCCGTCATCGACGAAGGTGACATGCGCCGCACCGCGTGACAGCGCTTCGAGCCCAAGCGCCCCGGTGCCAGCAAACAGGTCCAGCACGCGCAGGCCGTCGAAATCGATCTGATGGGCCAGCACGTTGAACAGGCTTTCGCGCACCCGGTCGGTGGTCGGGCGCAGATGTGCGCCCGCATCGCCTTTGCCGACGGGGGTCAGGGCGCGACCGCGGAACTCTCCGGCGATGATCCTCATGCCTTGAGCAGCGATTTAAGGTCTGCATCAGGGTCGGCCACGACAGCCGGGTCGGCCGTTTTTCCCATTTCGATCAGGCGTTTGCCGACCATATAGGCGCGCGGATCGTTCATCGCGTCGACCGCAATCAGTTTATCCCCGTTGTAATACCAGAAGGACACGGTCTGCCCGTCGCCCTGCCGGGTCACCACGCGGTCATATCCGGTGTTCAGACCCGCGATCTGAAGCTTGACCTCGTATTGATCCGACCAGAACCACGGGGTTGCCACATAGTCCTTGGCCGCACCCAACATGTTCTGGGCCACGATCTCGGCCTGATCAATGGCATTGGGGACGCTTTCCAGACGGATGCGGCCTTCGCCATGGGGAAAGGAGGCGCAATCGCCAGCCGCCCAGATCGACGGGTCGGACGTGCGGCCATGGGCGTCGGTTCTGATGCCGTTGTCCAGGTCCAGCCCCGCCATCTCGGCCAGTTGGGTTGCGGGTGCAATGCCGACGCCAACCACAACGAAATCAACGTCCAGCTTTGTTCCGTCAGTCAGAACCGCGCCGGTGACCTTGCCGTTTTCGCCGATCAGATGATCCAACCCGACGCCTTCGCGGATGTCTGCGCCGTATGCACTGTGCAACGCGCGGAAATAGTCGCTGGTCTCGGGCGCTGCGACACGTTGCAGGATACGGTCGGCCATCTCGACCAGAGTGACCTTGACGCCGCGCTTGGCACATACGGCGGCAGCTTCGAGGCCGATATACCCGCCGCCCACGATCAGCGCGCGGGCGCCTTCGGTCACTTTGGGCTCCATCTCGTCGATATGGGCCAGATCGCGCACCACATGCACACCGTCCAGATCGCCACCAATCGCTGCGGGCAGGCGGCGCGGGTCAGACCCGGTGGTCAGCGCCAGTTCGTCGTATGAGATAACCTCATCCCCCAGGGTGACCGTTTTGGCCTTGGGGTCGATACCGGTGACGCGCTGACCCAAACGCAGGGTGATGTTGTTTTCCGTGTAAAAACTTTCGGACCGCAGGAACAGACGCTCAAGCTCCATCTCGCCCAGCAGATAGGCTTTGGACAGGGGTGGGCGTTGATAGGGCAGATGCGGCTCGGCCCCGATCAGAGTGATCTCACCCGCAAACCCGTCCTTGCGCAGACGAGCCACCAAAGAGGCGCCTGCCTGCCCCGCGCCGATCACGACAATATGGTTCATGCTTTGCCTACCCCGTAGTTTTCAAGTGGTCACCGTGTTCAGACCACCTATATTGCGGCTAAGCACATTTCTGCAAATCCAAACGACAGGAGCTGAATAATGATTTCAACAGGAGATACCCTGCCCGAAGCAACGCTGATTCAGATGGGCGCGAACGGGCCGGAAGAGGTGCGGATTTCAGACAAGACCAAAGGCCGCAAGGTGGTGATCTTTGCCGTGCCGGGGGCTTATACCGGCACCTGCACGACCGCCCATGTGCCCAGTTTC
Organism: Ruegeria sp. YKSF131; assembly: GCF_059612645.1. Lineage (NCBI taxonomy): Bacteria > Pseudomonadati > Pseudomonadota > Alphaproteobacteria > Rhodobacterales > Roseobacteraceae > Ruegeria > Ruegeria sp. YKSF131. The sequence goes on from NZ_JBXWQZ010000015.1 coordinate 76,145, forward strand.
ATCCGCACGAAGAAACAGTTTGACGCCAAGGGCGTGGACGAGATCCTGTGCCTTTCGGTCAATGATCCGTTTGTGATGCAGGCGTGGGGGCAATCCACGGGCGCGACCGAGGCGGGGCTGACCATGGTGTCGGACGCAGCGGCAGAGTTCACCAAGGCCATCGGCATGGATTTCGACGCGCCGCCCGTGGGGCTTTTCGCGCGGTCCAAGCGGTATGCAATGCTGGTCGAGGATGGCACGGTCACGGTGCTAAATATGGAAGAAAACCCCGGCGCCTGCGAGATTTCCGCCGGTGAAGGCCTGTTGGATGTGATCTGATTTTGATCGGCCCCGGTCCGACCGGGGCCTTTCGCCGCCAAATTAACTTGTAGCACCGCCCCAGAGCGCGAATACTTGGCGTATTCACACGGGGAGTTTTTTCATGAAACTTAACGCGTTCTACATAGTACTGTCCGGCGCGGCCCTTTTGGCGGCCTGTGGACCGGCCCCAACTCCGCAACAGCAAGCTGCACGCCAGCACGAAATCGCCTGTCTGGGCGGAACGTTGGGCGGGGCGCTGATCGGGGGCGCAATCGGCAACCAGTTTGGTGGCGGATCAGGCAAGACGATCCTGACCGCAGCGGGCGCTGCCGCTGGCGGCATCGAAGGTCAGAGATTCGCGTGCTGAGGAGGTCGATATGAAACAGCTAAGCCTAGTGATGTTCATGGTGGCTTTGGCCGGTTCGGGTCACGCCGAAAGCGTGGCTGAACTGCACGAAAACGAGTTGAAGGCCATCGACGCCAACAATGACGGGTTCCTGTCCAAAGACGAGTTCGATGCTTTCTCGGATTACGCCTTTCAGACGATGGACGAAGACAGGAACGGCACTTTGGGTCAGGCCGAGGCCAAACCGTTCATGGACATCAAACTGTTCCGCAGCGCTGACCGAAACGGCGACAACGTGATCTCAAGACCAGAATTTGACACCCAGATGGGCGAGGATTTCCTGTCCGCCGATCAGGATGGGAATGGTCAGCTTGATTAACAGCAGGAGTTTGGGATGAACAAATGGCTTGGGGTGACGGCGCTGGGGCTGGTTGCAGCCTGTGACGTGCCGCAGGCCCCGTTGGTGACAGGCCCGGACGGGCAGGCCCGCATACAGATCAACCTGTCTGGCCTGACCTGTTATGAAAACAAGTGTCTGGATATCAACCCGGCCGCGCGCAGCGTGCGGCAGATCGGAAACAAGACCACGGGTATTCCAAGGGCGATTGATGTCAGCGACGGCACTGTCACGCCTGTCGAGTTCCGGCAGATGGGCACTGCCGCATCGCTGGCTGGCGGTGAAGGGTCAGGCCGCAACGATCGCTAGCACAGACTGTCCATCTTGCGGGCCAGCTTAGCATCCAGCGACGACAGGCCGCCCACATCATGGGTGGACAAGACGACCTCGACCGTGCGGTAGACATTGAACCATTCGGGGTGATGGTTCCACTTCTCGGCCCAGATTGCCACCTGTGTCATCCAGCCGAAGGCGTGGACAAAATTGTCGAAAATGAAGGTCTTGGTGATCGCATCGCGGCCTTCAACCATGGTCCAACCGTTTTTGAACAGCGGATCCAGAAGCGGGCCACGGGTTTCGGTCGACAAGAGTTCGGTCATTGCTGTTCCTCCGGGTTCGATTTCCTGAACGGGCCGTAATCCGTCAGAATCTCGATCTCTTCTTCCACTGCGTGGCCTTCGGCGTCCAGATATTTCTTGACCGCATCGGCAAAACCCGGATCGCCTACCCAATGCAAGCTATGCGTGCGTGTTGGCAGGTACCCTCGCGCCAGCTTGTGTTCGCCCTGTGCACCTGCCTCGACCCGGGTCAGCCCGTGGGCAATGGCAAAGTCGATTGCCCTATAATAGCACAGTTCGAAATGCAGGCAGGCATGATGTTCGATGCAACCCCAATAACGCCCAAAAAGGGTTTCACGGCCGATATAGTTCAACGCACCCGCAATGGGAAATCCATTCCGTTCGGCCAGCACAAGGGCCATGTCATCTGCCATCGTATCCTGTGCAATATCAAAGAACCGCCGCGTCAGGTAGGGTGAGCCCCATTTGCGCGATCCGGTGTCCTGGTAGAACCGCCAGAACGCGTCCCAATGTTCGGGGCGCAGCTGGTCACCGGTCAGAGTGCGGATCTCACCACCAAAACCACAGGCCTGCGCACGTTCTTTCCGGATAGTCTTGCGCTTGCGCGACGACAGCGCGCTCAGAAAGCCGTCGAAATCCGAATAGTTATCGTTCAGCCAGTGAAACTGCTGCGATCGGCGCAGCATCAGACCCATCTGTTCGCCAGCCAATGCTTCATCCTCGGTACAGAAGGTCGCGTGAAGGGACGAAACCCGGTTGTCAGCCGCAAGCTGCACCGCCCCCTGAACCAGCGCCGACATACCGATCCGTTCATAGCCCGGACGCACCAGAAACCGCCGCCCGGTTGCCGGGGTGAACGGCACCGCGATTTGCAGTTTGGGGTAATACCGCCCGCCCGCGCTTTCATAGGCATGGGCCCAGCTGTGATCGAAGATGTATTCGCCCTGGCTGTGCGACTTGGCATACATCGGGGCCGCCGCGATCAGCATCCCGTCATGATAGGCCGTCAGGTATTGCGGCTGCCAGCCGGTGCCACGCCCGACCGAGCCGCTGTCTTCCAGCGCCAGCAAAAAGCGATGTGTGGTAAAGGGATCAAGCGGCCGCCCGCCATCGGCAGCTTCGGGGCAGGCGCAGGCATCCCACTCTGCCGCTGCAATCTGCGACAGAGCGCCCAGTACCTGAACCTCGATCTGTGCCTGATCCATATGTCCTCCGCGCCTGTCCTTTATCTGTGACCGCACGGAGGGGGTTCAAGTCGAATGCGCAGCCAAATAGCCTTCGAAGGTCACATTGTCGGCAACCTTGCGGGCTTCTGCCTCTTGTTCGGGCGACCGGATTGTCCAACACAGGATCGGCACGCCCCGCGCCTTTAGTTCCGCCACGCGGGGGCGCGACAGGTCCGCGGCTTCGTGGCTGATGAAACTGGCGCCGACACGGTCGAAATCCGGGATATCGCGCAGGTGATCGCAGACGCTTTGCGGCAAAAGCTCGACACTGGGCTCATACGCGCAGGTCGTGATCCCGCGCGGCAGATGCGGGGCAAGCCGCGCCAGTTCAGCGACCGAGTTGGGATTGAAGGACATCAAGGCCACCGGGCCCTTGTAGCCCTGCAACGCGCGCACGGTGTCGCGTTCAAGCGCCCCCACCTTCGTGCCCATCGCCCCGTCCTGATCCTTTAATTCGATCAGCAGCGGCACCCGGCCCGCGACAATGTCCAGCACATCATCCAGTGTCGGAATGCCGTCATCCCCATGCAGAAGCGGCGTGCCAGAGGCGGCCAGTGCCGTGACCTGCTGAATGGGCCCCGACTGCCCGGTCAGGCGGGTCATGTCATAATCGTGAAAGACCATTGCCTGGTCATCCGTTGTCAGTTGAAGATCGATCTCGATCCCGTAGCCAGCTTCAATCGCGGCCCGAATGGCCGCCCGGCTGTTTTCCGGGCGGTTCTTGGTAATGTCGTGCAGCGCCCGATGCGCAATCGGGGCCTGCAAAAACACATCTGGTAGGGGCGGCGTCATTCGATTTCGAAAATGCCTTCGATCTCGACCGCGACACCCAGCGGAAGCGACGCCGCGCTGACGGCGGAACGCGAATGGCGACCGGCATCGCCCAGCACCTCGACCAGAAAATCGGACGCGCCGTTGATCACCTGCGGCTGTGCCGTGAATTCAGCGGTCGAGTTCACGAATCCGGTCAGCTTGATCACGCGGACCAGTTTTTCGATATCGCCGCCACAGGCCGCCTTGACCTGTGCCAGCAGGTTGATCGCGCAGACACGCGCCGCCGCAGCCCCGGCTTCGACATCCAAGTCATCGCCCAGTTTTCCGGTGATCAGCTTATCAGTCTTCGAGATCTGGCCAGATACATAAAGGATGTTGCCGACACGCACGAAAGGCACATAGTTGGCCGCAGGCGCGGGCGCGTCTTCCAGCGTTACACCGAGGCTTTCCAGTTTTGCAGCGATGCTCATTGCGAGGGTCCTTCCCTAATATCAACTCAGCGGGACGCTAACCGGGAAGCACGGATTGGGAAAGACGGAAACCGGCAAATTTCGGCCTTCCTGCGATCTGAGCGTATCTTTACTGAAAACTCACTGTTGATCGACGGTCACTTTAC